>CAZCVW010000407.1:0-2827 GCA_964502185.1 uncultured Burkholderiales bacterium | reverse complement strand
GAGACGTTCCCGGTCATCCGGATTGAATTTCGCCCGTCGCCCAGGCGGGCTCGTTGTCGCGCTCGCTCTGTCCGCGTCGGCATGGGTCCCGATGACCTCCGCCCAAGGGGCGGAGCCCGGGACGCTCGAGCGCGTCAGTGTCGCCGATGGTCCGAACGGCGCTGAGCGGAACAAGATCGAAACCGGCTCGACGACCGCCTGCGCCCCGACCACGGTCGGTAAGTGCACCAAGCGCACCCTCGCCAAGCTGGCCGACGGCACGTACCGGGTCGTCTTCACCTCCCGGGCCCCGAACCTGGTCGCGAATGACATGAACGGCAAGGCCGACGTCTTCGTGGCCGACATCACGCTTCCCGCCACGGTCACCCAGGTCCGCCTGATGAGCGCGGCGACCAACGGCACGCAGGGCGACGGCGACAGTGAAGGCGGCGCGATCAGCCCGGACGGCACGCACATCGCCTTCGAATCCAAGGCCACCAACTTCGCTCCCAGCGACAACAAGCTGGCCGCCGACGTCTTCGTCAAGCGGATCAGCGACGGTGCGCTCTTCTTCGCGAGCCAGGCGACATCGGGTAGCCAGCCCGCCGGTAACCAGCAGAGCTTCTCGCCTGCCGTGGCCAACGACGGTTCGGTGGCCTTCACCTCTTTCGCCACGAACCTGGTCACCTCCGGCGTCCCGGCCTTCCAGGCCGTCTACGTCCGCCGTGCCCCGGGAGCGTCTCCCTCGACGGAGATGGTCAGCGTCGGGGAGAGCGGGGCGCCCATTGACGGCCCGGCCCTCGAGGCCACCATCAGCGGCGACGGCCAACTCGTTGCCTTCACGTCGGCGGCCAACAACATCGCGCCGGTCGAGGCCAGTGAGCCCAAGGACGAGGACATCTTCGTCCGCAACGTGGAGACCGACACGACCACCCGGATCACCACGGGGGCCAAGGCCTTCACCCCGTCCATCTCGGCCGACGGCGCGAAGGTGGCCTTCGCCGCGGAGAAGGACCTGTCCGGCGGCTCGTGGGGCCTCGGCGACGAGCGCAAGGACGTCTACGTCTCGAACGTGACGGGCCCGAGCCCGGCGATCCAGAGCAACTGCACCACGTCGGCCTGCACCGCCGGCGGTGACCGCCCGGCGGTCGCCCCGTCCATCGCCGACAACGGCACCATCGCCTTCCAGTCCGCGGCCCGGTTCGAGGCCGTGACCAGCGAGCAGATCTGGACCAGCTCGGGGACGACGACGCTGGCCAGCAAGAACGCCGCCACCCCCGGTGACAACGTCAGCGAGTTCGGGTCGATCAGCGCCGATGGCGTCATGGTCGCCTTCACTTCCCAGGCCACCAACCTGGTGGCGGACGGTAACCAGGCGCCCGACGTCTTCATCAAGAACCTCGGCGCCGGCGCCGAGGTGGCTCGTGTGAGCGTCCGCCCCAACCCGAGTGGTCCTCCGACCGAGGCCAGCGGCTTCGCCGCCATCCCCACGGCCTCGCCGGCCATCTCGCAGGACGGCACCATCGTCGCCTTCGAGTCGGACTCCACCAACCTGGTGGCCCCCGACGAGAACGGCCTCACCGACATCTTCGTGCGTGACCGGGCTGCCGGCACGACCCGCAAGGTCACGGTGGGCATCGACGGCGAGTCCAACGGTGTCAGCCGCAACCCCGACATCAGCCGGGACGGCAACTACATCGTGTTCGAGTCGACGGCCGCCAACCTGGTCGCCGGCGACACGAACGGCACGTCGGACATCTTCCTGGCCGACCGGACCAATCCGAACGCCATCACCATCCGGCGGGTCAGCGTGAGCGACGCCGGCTTCGAGGCAACGGGTGCCAGCCTCAACCCGGCCATCAGCCCCAGCGGCCAGTGGATCACGTTCGAGTCGCTCTCCTCGCTGGCTCCGCCGGCGGCGGCCACGACTGACTCGACCCAGGTGTACCGCTACGAGCGCACCTCGGGTGCGGTCAGCCGGGTCAGCCTCGGCGCCGCGGGCCCGGGCGGTACCCGCCGCGTGCCGCAGCGGGACAGCTACTCGCCTGACGTCGCCGACAACGGCTACGTGGTCTTCCTCTCCGAGGCCCGGAACCTCACGCTCCCCGAGGAGTGCGGGGCCAACACGACCCCGCCCTGCGCCAACACCGACGCGAACTACCAGTCCCCCAACCGGACGGACGTCTTCGTGGGCAAGACCGACACCTCGATCGTCCGGGTGAACCTGGCGTCGAACGGCGGCCTGGCCAACAACGACAGCGCCGACCCGGTCATCAGCGCCGACGGCAACCGGGTGGCGTTCTCCTCCGCGGCCAGCAACCTGGCCCCGGACAGCAACACCGACTCGGACGTCTTCCTGGCCAGCGTGGCCGGTGGCCCGATCCAGCTGATCAGCGTCGGCGTGGGCGGCGCCGTGCCGAACGGCCGGAGCACCAGCCCGTCCATCAGCGCCGACGGCAACCTGATCGCCTTCGTCTCGACGGCGAGCAACCTGGTGGCCGACGACACCATCGGCAAGTCCGACGTCTTCCTGGCCAGCCCCGGGGCTGAGACCCGGCGCATCAGCCGGGGGACCGACGGTGCCCAGGCCAACGGCGACAGCTTCACGCCGTCGATCTCGGCCAACGGCAACGCGGTGTCCTTCCAGTCGCTGGCCAACAACCTGGCTGCCAACGACAACAACAACTCGTTCGACGCGTTCGTCCGTGACCTGCTCGACTCGGACCGCCCGATCCCGTGCACGGTCAGCTGTGGCGGTACCCCGGGTGGTGGCGGTCCTGGCGGCCTCCCGACCATCGACAACTCCGGCTACCGGTTCGTCGCCGCCGACGGTGGGATCTTCTCCTTC
>CAZCVW010000406.1:0-2829 GCA_964502185.1 uncultured Burkholderiales bacterium | reverse complement strand
GCCCCCGAGCCGGCGCCCGCTCCGGAGCCGGACAAGGACCCGGCTCCCGCGCCGACGCCGGCCCCGGACGGCGACTCGAAGGGCGGACGCTTCGCCCCTTGCCAAGAGCCCGACGCCCGGACCTTCCCCGAGGGTGACGAGTCCGAGCGGATGGCGCGCTGGTGCGAGCGCCGGGAGCAGATGCGGGAGTGGCGGGAGCAGATGCAGTCCCGCGGGCAGGCCTGGAAGGCCGGCGACGAAGCCCGGGCGGAGCAGATCCGCCAGTGGCTCGACGAGCTCAAGGCCCAGATCGAGCAGTGGCGGGCCGAGAACGCCGAGCAGCGGGCGGAGTGGCAGGCGTGGCGGGACGAGTTCCGGGCGCGCCGCGAGGAGTGGAAGCAGCGGGCGGAAGACTCCCGCAACCGGCGGGACGCCGAGCAGGACGACGACGCCGGGCAGGACGACGACGCCGGGCAGGACGACGACGCCGGGCAGGACGACGACGGCCGGACCCGTGATCGCCGCGACCGGGGCGACGACAGCCGGGAGCGCCGCGGGACGCGCGTCTAGAGGTTAGTTTCACCCGCCGTGGAACAACGCCGGCTCGGCCGCTCCGATCTCGTCGTGAGCACCCTCTGCCTCGGGTCGTGGCTCACCTTCGAGTTCATGGAGCGGGCCGACGCCATCGCCGTTCTGCGCCGGGCCTTCGACGGTGGCATCAACTTCTTCGACGACGCCCGCTACGACGACCACACCGGGCGGGCCCCCATGCCGACGGGGTGGTCGGAGGTCCTCTTCGGGGAGCTCTTCCGGGCCTCCGGACTGCGCCGGGACGAGATCGTCATGGCCGACAAGCTCTGGTTCGAGTTCCCCGACGAGAGTGTCGAATCCGAACTCGACGGGTCCCTCGAGCGTCTGGGCATGGACTGGCTCGACGTCGTCTACTGCGCCGTCCCGCCCGACACCCTGCCTCTCGATGAGCTCATCGGAAGCCTCGACACCCTGATCGGCAAGGGCAAGCTCAGGGCCTGGGGAGCGCTCAACTGGGCGCCCGGTCTCATCGCCGAAGCGCACCACGTCGCCGAGGCCTCCGGTCTCGCCCCGCCCGTCACCGCCCAACTCCCCCACAACCTGATCGACCGGGGGTTCGTGGAAGGACCGCAGGCCAAGCGGGTGCTGGCCGAGACCGGCGTCGCCGTCGTCGCCTCCCACTGCCTGGCCGGTGGCCTCCTCACCGGCAAGTACAGCCGGACGGGGGTCCGGGGCCGCCTCAACGCCGAGCGGATCGAGCGCCTACGGGAGCGGGGCGTGCTCGACCGCGTCGACCGGTGGGCGGCGCTGGCCGCCGGCCACGGTGCCACCGCCGCCCAGCTCGCCCTGGCCTTCTCGCTCTCCCGGCCGGCCGTGGCCGCCGCCTGTTTCGGGGCCAAGAACGTGAAGCAGCTCGACGAGGATCTCGCCGCCGCCGACCTGGTGGAGACGTTGCGCCCCACCTTCGCCGAGCTCGAGCGCGACACGGGCGAGCCCGCCGACCCGCCGGGCTGAAAGGCCTAGACGATCCGGCGCTCGGTGGCCCAGCGGGTGAGCTCGTGCCGGCTCGACAGCTGCAGCTTGCGCAGCACCGACGACACGTGGGTCTCGACCGTCTTCACCGACAGGTTGAGGCGCCGGGCCACCTCCTTGTAGGCGTAGCCCCGGGCGATCAGGCGGAGCACCTCGACCTCCCGGGCGGTGAGCAGGTCGAGCTCAGGGTCGGCCGCCGCCGGGGCCGGCGCCCCCGACGAGCCGGACGACGAGAAGGAGTCGAGCACGAACCCGGCCAGCCGGGGCGAGAACACGGCGTCCCCGGCCGCCACCCGCTCGATGGCCTCCGCCAGTTCGGTCCCCGACACGCTCTTCGTGAGGTAGCCCCTGGCCCCGGCCCGGATCACGGCGATGACGTCCTCGGGGGCGTCGGAGACCGACAGGGCCAGGAACCGGGTTCCGGGCCGGGTCTGCGCCACCCGCCGGATCACCTCGGCTCCCCCACCGCCGGGCAGGTGCACGTCGAGGAGCACGACCTCGGGGTCGGCGGTGGGAATACCGTCGGCGGCCGAGTCGACGTCGGCCGCCTCGCCCACCACCTCGACCAGTCCCTCGAGTTCCCGGCGCACCCCGGAGCGGACGAGGGCGTGGTCGTCGACCACGAAGACCCGCCTCACGCCGAGGAGGCCCGCGGCACGGACAGCTCCACCTCGGTGCCCTCCTGGGGTACGGAGCGGATCTCGGCGGTGCCGCCATGGCGGGTCACCCGGCCGCGGATCGAGTCGGCCAGGCCGCGGCGGTCGGGCGGAACGGCCGCCGGGTCGAACCCGCGGCCCCGGTCCCGCACGAAGAGCGACAGGCGCTCAGGTTCCACCTCCAGGTAGACGTCGACCGACTCGACCCCGGCGTGGAGGGCCGCGTTGCGGGCCGCCTCCCGGCCGGCCGCGCACAGGGCCCGGCCGGCGTCGTCGAGCGGGGCGTCGCCGACCAGGACGGCGTCGAGCCGCACCCCGTAGCTGTCCTCCACCTGGGCCAACTCGGCTCGCAGCAGGGCGGCCACCGTGGCCGGCTGGCCTCCCGCTCTGAGAACGACAGGGGCGGGCACGCCGTAGAGCCAGTCGCGCAGTTCCCGCTCCTGGCGGCGGGCCAGGGCCCGCACCTCCCGGTCGTCGCCGGCCCGCTTCTGGATGAGGCTGAGCGTCTGCAGCACCCCGTCGTGGAGGTGGGCGGCCACCTCGGCCCGTTCCTCGGACCGGATCCGCTGGCGGCGCTCCCGGCCGAGATCGCGGACCAGACGGGCCAGGCCGGGCCCGGCCAGGAACACGG
>CAZCVW010000405.1:0-2833 GCA_964502185.1 uncultured Burkholderiales bacterium | reverse complement strand
GAGACGTTCCCGGTCATCCGGATTGAATTTCGCCCGTCGCCCAGGCGGGCTCGTTCTCGCGCTCGCTCTGTCCGCGTCGGCATGGGTCCCGATGACGTCCGCCCAAGGGGCGGAGCCCGGGACGCTCGAGCGCATCAGCGTCGCCGATGGTGGCGCGGAGCGCAACAAGATCGAAACTGGCTCGACAACCGCCTGCGCCCCGACCACGGTCGGTAAGTGCACGAAGCGCACCATCGCCAAGCTGGCCGACGGGACGTACCGCGTCGTCTTCACCTCCCGGGCCCCCAACCTGGTCGCGAACGACACGAACGGCAAGGCCGACGTGTTCGTGGCCGACATCACCGCGCCGGCCACGGTCACCCAGGTCCGCATGATGAGCACGATGTCGAACGGCACGCAGGGCGACGGTGACAGCGAGACTCCGTCGATCAGCCCCGACGGCGCGTGGATCGCCTTCGAGTCCCGGGCCGCCAACTTCCCTTTCAGCGACAACAAGCTGGCCGCCGACGTCTTCGTCAAGCGCATCGGCGACGGGGCGCTCTACTTCGCCAGTCAGGCGACGTCGGGCGGCCAGGCCGGTAACCAGCAGAGCTTCTCGCCCTCGGTGGCCAACGACGGCTCGGTGGCGTTCACCTCGTTCGCCACGAACCTCGTGACCTCCGGCGTCCCCGCCTTCCAGGCCGTCTACGCCCGCCGTGACCCGGGTGGCGCGTCGCCCACGACGGTGATGGTCAGTGTCGGCGAAGGCGAGCCCATCAACGGCCCGGCCCTCGAGCCGACCATCAGCGGTGACGGCACGAAGGTGGCCTTCACCTCGGCGGCCGACAACCTCGGCTCGCCGGTCGAGACCAAGGCGTCGGGCGAGCCCAAGGACGAGGACATCTTCGTCCGCGACCTGGCCGCCAACACGACGACCCGGATCACCACGGCGGCCAAGGCCTTCACCCCGTCCATCACGGCCGACGGCACCAAGGTGGCCTTCGCCGCGGAGAAGGACCTGTCCGGTAGCACGTGGGGCCTCGGCGACGAGCGCAAGGACGTCTACGTCTCGAACGTGGCCAGCCCGAGCCCGAGCATGCAGAGCAACTGCACCACGCCGGACTGCACCTCCGGTGGTGACCGCCCGGCGGTCGCCCCGTCCATCGCCGACAACGGCACCATCGCCTTCCAGTCGGCGGCCCGGTTCGAGGCCGTGACCAGCGAGCAGATCTGGACCAGCTCGGGGACGCCGACGCTGGCCAGCAAGAACGCCACCACCCCGGGTGACAACGTCAGCGAGTTCGGGTCGATCAGCCCCGACGGCCTCTTCGTCGCCTTCACCTCCCAGGCCACCAACCTGGTGGCGGACGGCAACCAGGCGCCCGACGTCTTCATCAAGAACCTCGGCGCCGGCGGCGAGGTGGCTCGTGTGAGCGTCCGCCCGAACGCGGGTGGTCCTCCGACCGAGGCCAGCGGCTTCGCCGCCATCCCCTCGGCCTCGCCGGCGATCTCGCAGGACGGCACCATCGTCGCCTTCGAGTCGGACTCCACCAACCTGGTGGCCCCCGACGAGAACGGCCTCACCGACATCTTCGTGCGTGACCGGGCTGCCGGCACGACCCGCAAGGTCACGGTGGGCATCGACGGCGAGTCCAACGGTGTCAGCCGCAACCCCGACATCAGCCGGGACGGCAACTACATCGTGTTCGAGTCGACTGCCTCGAACCTGGTGGCCGGCGACACCAACGGCACGTCCGACATCTTCCTGGCCGACCGGACCAACCCGAACGCCATCACCATCACACGGCTCAGCGTGCAGGACTCCGGCCAAGAGTCCACCGGCGCCAGCACCGACGCCCAGATCAGCCCGAACGGCGAGTGGATCAGCTTCGTGTCGCAGTCGTCCCTCGCCCCGCCGGCCCAGGGCGGACTCACCGAGAACACCCAGGTGTACCGCTCCCACCGGAACCCCGGTTCGGTCAGCCGGGTCAGCCTCGGCGCCGCCGGCCAGGGTGGTACCCGCCGGGTGCCGCAGCGGGACAGCTACTCGTCGGACGTGGCCGACAACGGCTCCGTGGTCTTCCTCTCCGAGGCCCGGAACCTCACGCTCCCCGAGGAGTGCGGGGCCAACACGACCCCGCCCTGCGCCAACACCGACGCGAACTACCAGTCCCCCAACCGGACGGACGTCTTCGTGGGCAAGACCGACACCTCGATCGTCCGGGTGAACCTGGCGTCGAACGGCGGCCTGGCCAACAACGACAGCGCCGACCCGGTCATCAGCGCCGACGGCAACCGGGTGGCGTTCTCCTCCGCGGCCAGCAACCTGGCCCCGGACAGCAACACCGACTCGGACGTCTTCCTGGCCAGCGTGGCCGGTGGCCCGATCCAGCTGATCAGCGTGGGCGCGGGCGGCAACGTGCCGAACGGCCGGAGCACCAACCCGTCCATCAGCGCCGACGGCAACCTGATCGCCTTCGTCTCGACGGCCAGCAACCTGGTGGCCGACGACAACATCGGCAAGTCCGACGTCTTCCTCGCCAGCCCCGGCGCTGAGACCCGGCGGATCAGCCGGCGGACCGACGGTACCCAGGCCAACGGCGACAGCTTCACGCCGTCGATCTCCGCCAACGGCAACGCGGTGTCCTTCCAGTCCCTGGCCAACAACCTGGTCGACGGCGACAACAACAACTCGTTCGACGCCTTCGTCCGTGACCTGCTCGAGTCCGACCGCCCGATTCCGTGCACGGTCAGCTGTGGCGGTACCCCGGGTGGTGGCGGCCCTGGTGGCATCCCCAGCATCGACAACTCCGGCTACCGGTTCGTCGCCGCCGACGGTGGGATCTTCTCCTTC
>CAZCVW010000404.1:0-2857 GCA_964502185.1 uncultured Burkholderiales bacterium | reverse complement strand
GTCGGTCGTCGACGGGAAGTCGGACACGTCCACGGCGGCGCCGTCGGGCGGCGGGTCGACTCCGAGGGCGGCCCCGACGGCGGCGCCGCCCAACGGCTTCTGGATGTCGACGGTGTCGATCACCACGACGTCGGGCTCGTCCGGCCCGTGCCGGCCGGGGAGCGCCCCGGCGGCGGCGAGGCCGGTGGAGAGGGTGAGCACGCCGGCCACGGCAGTGGCGGCGGCCCGGTACGTGAGCTTGGACTTGGGCACGGCGGGACCTCCGGGTGAGGGATCGTTACGCGACGAGCTGGGGGACGGCGGTGGCGGCGGCGAGACGCTGGGCCAGGGAGCGCAGGCCCCGGTGGGACAGCACCCGCACCGCGCCCGGCTTCTTGCCCATGATCCCGGCCACCCGGGACACGTCGAGCCCGGCCACGACCCGGAGCAGCACCGCCTCGGCCTGGTCCGGAGGCAAGGCCCGCACCAGCGGGCCCAGTTCCCCGAGCGACATGGTGTCGAGGGCGGTGGCGGCCGGGTCGTCGTTGGCCGCTTGCTCGGGGATCCACGGCACCGGAACGGTTCTGCGCCGGGTCGTGCGGCGGTGATGATCGATGAGCCGGCGGCGGGCGATGGTGAACAGCCACGCCCGGAAGTCGGTCTCGTCTCCCGTGAAGCGAGGCATGCCTCTGGCGGCCAGGATCCACACGTCGGAGGCCAGGTCCTCGGCGATCCCCGGAACCGTGGCCCGGAGATAGCGCAGCAGGCTGGGTTGATGATCCCGCCACAGCCGGTCGAGGGCGGTCGCCGAACCTGTTTGGGCGGCAGCCAGAACGTCAGAGAAGTCGGTCACGCAGAGTTGTTCGCTGCTCCCGAACCGCCTGCCTCCGGTCTTGGGAAAGGCTTAACGCGCTCTTGATCGTCAGCCTTGATCGTTTGGCTTGATCGTCAGCTTTGATCTGGCGGCGAACCGGTCTGGAACCGGTATCCGATCCCGGGCTCCGTGATCAGATAGCGCGGGTGGGCCGCCTCGGGCTCGAGCTTGCGCCGCAACTGGGCCATGTAGACGCGGAGGTAGTTCGTCTCGCGCTCGTATTTGGGGCCCCACACCTCCTGGAGCAGCTGGCGCTGGCCGACCAGCTTGCCCTGGTGGCGGACGAGCACCTCGAGGATGTGCCACTCGGTCGGGGTCAACTTGACTTCGCCGGCGGCGGTCGTGACCCTCTTGGCGGCGAGGTCCACTGAGAAGTGGTCGGTGGCGACCACGGCCGCCTCCTCGGTGGGGGCGGCCCGGCGGACGGCGGCCCGAAGGCGGGCCAGGAGTTCGTCCATGCCGAAAGGCTTCGTGACGTAGTCGTCGGCGCCGGCGTCGAGCGCCTCGACCTTGTCGGCCTCGGCGTCGCGCACCGACAGGATGATGACGGGCACGGTGCTCCACCCCCGCAGCCCCCGGATCACGTCGATGCCACTGATGCCGGGCAGGCCGAGATCGAGAACGACCACGTCCGGGTGGTGGCGGGCGGCGAGCTCCAGGGCCATCTCGCCCGTCTCGGCCAGTTCCACGTCGTAGCCCCGGGCCCGCAGGTTGGTACCCAGCGCCCGCCGTATCTGGGGCTCGTCATCGACGACGAGAACTTTCACGGTCATGTCAGGTCCGGCATGTCAGGTTCGGTCGGCCGCCAGTGTGGCCACGAGGTCGTCGATGGCCGGGACGACCGGGGAGCCGGGGAAGGTCCCGTTGACCACCATCGAGAACACGGCCCGGCGCCCGCCGGCAGTGACCAGATAACCAGACAGGGCGCGGGCTTCGTCGATCCAGCCCGTCTTGGCCCGGGCGTTGGCTTCGGCCGCGGTTCCCCGCATGCGCCGAGTGAGCGTGCCCGTCCGTCCGGCCAGCGGCAACGACTCCACCAGGTGCCCGCCCCAGGGTTGGCCGAGGGCAGCCCGCAGGAGGTTCTGCCATTCCCGGGCGGAGCGGCGGTCGGCCCGGGACAAGCCGGATCCGTCGGCGCTGGCCCCGGCCAGCGCGAGGCCGAGTGGACGGAGGGCCTCGTCGGTGGCGGCCACCCCGGCCACCGTGCTGCCGGCGCCCTTGGCCCGCCGCCCGATCTCTTTCAGGATCAGTTCGGCGGCCAGGTTGTCGCTCTCCGCCAACATGGTGGTGACCAGCTGGCCGATGGGCGGCGACGGTTTCACGTCGAGGACCACGCTGTCGGGCGGGGCGGCACCGGCGGTGTCGGGGCCCGCGACCGCGACCCCGGCCCGGGCCAGGGCGTGCCGGAAGGCGGCGATGTTGCCGGGCAGGGGATCGGCGGCATAGGCCGGGTCACCCCGGTGCTGGTTGCGCTCGAGGACGAGGGCCGACAGCGGCCCGATGTAGACGGGCACGTGCTCGGGACGCCAGCCGCCGGCCACCCGCTGGGTGTCGTACCGGGTTTCGTCGCCGACCAGGGAGCCGGTCACGCGGGTGATGCCCCGGGCGGCGAGGGCGGCGGCCATCTGGCCGAGCGAGTGCGGACCCCGGATGCGGAGCGTCGGGTCGCCTCCGCCCACCAGGTAGAGGTCGCCGACGAGCGTGGTGCCCTCGATGCGCCCGGTGGCCCGCAACTGCGTGAGCAGCCTCTCGTCGGCCGGCAGCAACGACAGGGCGCCCATGGCCGTGAACAGCTTCTGGTTCGAGGCGGGGAGGAGCGGCCGGTCGGGCTGATGGCTGAAGACCTCGCCGAGCCCTTCGACCCACACCGAGATCCCGACGGTCGTGCCCGCCAGGCGCGGGTCCGCCAGCCGGGCGGCCAGCGCACCGGCCAGCCCGCTGGCCGGGGGGCCATTCAAGAGCAAGTGCGGGGGCGGAGGTGTCGCGGCGGGGGCCGGCTCGGCC
>CAZCVW010000403.1:0-2901 GCA_964502185.1 uncultured Burkholderiales bacterium | reverse complement strand
TCACCGGCCGCCCCGCCGGCCAGGCGGCCAGGGCGTCGGCCAGCGGGGTTCCCGCCTCCACCTCCTGCACGACAACCCTCAACTCCTCGGCCAGCGGCCCTTCCGTCCGGGCCAGGGCGTCGAGCCCGCCGGGCACGGTGGCGCCACCTCGCAGGTCGGCGGCCAGCCGGTCCAGGGCCTCGGGCATTTCCTCCCCCACTCGCCGTTCACGCCGGCGGTGGCGACTCCACGCCAGCACGGCGGTCATCGGAACCATTTCTCGTCCCAGGGCGGCGCCTGCGCCCGGCGGGGCGGCCGAGTCGGAAGCACGCCGGACGACGGTGATGTGAAGAAGGTGCGGACCTCGAGCCGGTTCCGCCCATCGGTGCCACCGGCGACTTCGGCGACGGATTCGACGACCCGGGTGCCGTCCGGGCGGCGGGCCACGTGGACCACCGCGTCCACCGAGGCGGCGACCTGGCTGCGGGCGGCGGCCAACGTCAACCCGGTTCCGGCCAGGAGGGCGAGGGATTCGAGCCGGGCCAGCGCCTCCTCGCAACCGTTGGCGTGGATGGTGCAGAGCGACCCGTCATGCCCGGTGTTGAGGGCCTGCACCATGTCGAACGCTTCACCGCCGCGCACCTCACCCACGATCAACCGATCCGGCCGCAGCCGCAGAGCGGCCCGGACGAGGTCGCGAACCGACACCGCCCCGGCGCCCTCGGCATTGGGCGGCCGGGCCTCGAGCCTCACCACGTGCACCTGCCCGAGGCGCAGCTCAGCGGTTTCCTCGATGGTGACGATGCGTTCGTCGGAGGGAGCGAGGCCGCACAGGGTGTTGAGCAACGTGGTCTTGCCGGCGCCCGTCCCACCCGACACGAGCAGGTTCCACCCGGCCTGCACCGCCCAGGAAAGGAATCGCGCCATTCCGGGGCCGACCCCGAACGAGGTCAGCGGTACACCCTCGGCCCGGAAGCGCCGGATGGCCACGCACGTGCCTTCCACCGCCACCGGGGCCAGCACGGCGTGGAGTCGCGAACCGTCCGGCAGCCGGGCGTCGACCATCGGCGAGGACCGGTCGAGGCGGAGCCCGAGCGGGGCGATGACGCGCTCCACCATTGCCCGCACCGCGGTCTCGTCAAGGTTGAGGGAGACGGGCTCGAGCCGGCCCGCCCGTTCGACCCACGCCCGCCCGCCGCCGTTGAGGAGCACTTCGGTCACGGTGCCGTCGGCGAGGAGGGCGTCCAGGCCGGGATGGGCCAGCGTTCCGGTCACGCCGCCCGACCGGCCCGCTGGGCGAAGAGGTGCCCGACGACGGTCTCGGCCGGAGCGACCAGAACGTTCGGGAGCCGGCAGGCCAGGACACCGGCGTCGACCGCCCGGGCCACGGAGGCCCGGACCGGATAGCGGGCCAGCACCGGCCGCTCGAGGATTTCGCTCACCTCCCGTTCGCCGAGCGCCCGGCCCGGCTCCTCGACCAGGACCACGCCGGCCGCCCGGGCCACCAGCGAGCAGCGCACGGCCCGGCGCAACGCCAGGTAGCAGCCTCGGACCACCACGAGGGAGACGTCGGCCACCTCGACCAGGGCCCGGTGGGCGGCGCACTCGGAGGCCAGGCCGGCGTCGGCCACCGTGTCGACACCATCCCGAAGAGCGGTGGCGAGCGCGGCTCCCGCTTCCCCCGGCAACTTCTCGCAGGACGGCCCCGGACCGAACGGAAGCAACGTCAGGCCCGGGCCGACGCTTAAGCCCAGATCGTCCAGCGCTTCGGTCGGCGCGGCCGCGCCGGCCGCCATCCAACCGGCGAGACCCTGGCGCGGCTCAGGCGGGACACCGAGGATGGCGGGCTGGTCGCCGGCGAGGTCGGCGAGACGGGCTTCGCCCTGACGGGCGAGGATGACGGCGAGCGAGGCGGCTACGACCGAGGTGCCGGACCCGCCCTTCGGAGACCACAGGGCCACGAGCAAGGGCTTCCCCTTTTCGACGGCGGCGCCACGGCGCCGTGCGCCCAAAGAGGGCGCGACTGATCGAAAGGAGGAAGAGGCGGGGGAAGCCGGGCGAGAAGCTAGGGGCCGGGCCGACCAGGGTCAAGAGCAAGGCCGAACATTCCGGGAAATCCTTCTGGGAATGAGGCCGTCCTATGATGGCTCAGGTCATGGAAGCCGCCTTCTTCGACCTCGACAAGACCGTCATCGCCAAGAGTTCGGTGCTCGCCTTCGGCAAGCCGCTCTACCGGGAAGGTCTGTTGTCCCGCTCGGCGCTGCTGAAGAGCGCCTACAGCCAGGCGATCTACCGGCTCGGCGGGGCCAACGAAGCCCGCATGGACAAGGCCCGCAACTCGATGCTCTCGCTCACCCAGGGGTGGGAGCAGGCCCAGGTCTCCGGCATCGTGCGCGACACGTTCGAAAAGATTGTCGCCCCGATCATCTACTGGGAGGCGCTGGAACTCTTCGACGAGCACCGGGCCGCCGGGCGCAAGGTGTTCCTGGTGTCCTCTTCGCCCGCCGAAATCGTCTCCCATCTCGCCGGCCACCTCGGGGCCGACGACTGGATCGCCAGCCAGAGCCGGGTCGACGCCGACGGCCGTTACACCGGCGAACTCGAGTTCTACGCCTACGGCCCCCACAAAGCGGCCGCCATCGCCGAGGTGGCCGAACGCGACGGCATCGACCTATCGGCCTCCTACGCCTACTCGGACTCCGTGACCGACGTCCCGATGCTCGAAGCGGTCGGGCATCCCGTGGCGGTCAACCCGGACCGCGAACTGGCCCGCCTCGCCCGCCAGCGCGACTGGGATATCCGGGAGTTCGACCATCCCGTCCGCCTCCGCGACCGGGTGCCCACACCGCCGCCCGCCCCCACCGCCGCCCTCGGCGGGGCTCTCGCCGCCGTGGGGCTCGGCGTCGTCGGTTGGCGCTGGCT
>CAZCVW010000402.1:0-2935 GCA_964502185.1 uncultured Burkholderiales bacterium | reverse complement strand
GACCCGCCCGACGTGGCGTCATCGCCGGGAAAGCCGGCGCCGGAGCCGGCCGGGACGGTCCCCGGGCCCGGCGTTCCCGCCGGCGCGGCCGTCCGGTCGGCGTCGACCGTGCGGATCTCCTGACCGACCGACGGCACGAAGGCGGCCATGAGCGCGAAGAGCAGAGCGAAGGCGAGGAGCGGCCCGTAGCCCCGGAACAGCCGGACGGAGCGCAACGGGCGGGGGGCCGGTGCGGGCGCCGTCACGGGATGGTGCGGGCCGACCGCCGGATGTGAAGGGCGTCGGCCAGGGCCAGGGCGAGAATGCCGGCCAGCCCGATGATCCCGACGGCGAGAGCCGTGCCGCCGCGCCGGCCCGGGAGGTGGCTGGACGCCGGGCTGGGGCTCGGGAGGGCGGCCGGGCTCGCCGGTTGGAAGGCGACCAGTTCGTCGCCCGCCGGAAGTGGCGCGCCGCCGTCGGCGGCGGTGTCGGGAAGGAAGCCGCGGTCGGGAGGGAAGGTCGGGCCCGGGGCGGGCGGCTCGAAGGCCGGGGCGGCGCCGGAGTCGAGGAGCGGAGCGTCCGGCGGGAGGGGTGCCTCGATCGGCGGGTCGAGGACAGGGAAGACGTCGTCCAGGGGACCGCCGAAGGGGTTCTCGTAGCGGGTGCCCTCGGTGGTGGCCAAGGCGCCGCCGAAGTCGAAGCTCACGGCGCCGGACCCGGAGGCGACCCCGAGGGCGATGTCGGCCACGGTGACCGCCAGACCGAAATCGCAACTGAAGGCGAGCAGGCCGTTGACCAGCGGGTCGCGGACAGGCTGGAGACCGCCGAGGGCGGGGCCGACGTACTCCCGTCCGAGGGGCGAGTCGGCCATCCGCAGAGTGAGCGGCGTGACCCGCGCCACCCCACCGGACTTGTCGAGCCGGGGGGCCTCGAAGGCGATGCCGCTCGGAGCCAGCGCTTCGTTCAGGGCGGCCAAGGGGTCGCCGCCCTCGCCGGCCGGGGCGGGCAGGGGGGTGCCGGCCAGGACGACCCGGCCGAGGCTGAATCCGCCGTCGAGCATCTCGCCCTCGCCGGTGCGCTGGGTGGCTTCCCACCGGAGATCCTCGAGCCGTACCGCGCCGTCGAAGAGGTTGAGCTCCTGCATGACCACGACGGCGTGGGCCAGCCGGGCCCGGCCGTCGACGATCCCCGAGCGGGCCTCGGCCCGGCCGCCGACGAGTTCGGCGACACCGGCCAGGGCGAGGCGGCCCGACGTGGTCTTGGCCTCGCCCCGCGGGTCGCGCCGGGCGGCCACACTCTGCTGCTGCATGACCCCTTCAACCGGACTGCCGGACGGGCTGGCGGCGAAGGCGGCCTTCTTGCCCTTTTCGGAGTCCTTCTGATCGGAGGACACCTCCAGGTTCGAGGCGAAGGGGAAGGAGAAGCTCGGGCTGCTGCCGCCGCCACCACCGCCACCGCCGGACGGCGGTTCGGGGCTCTGGTCACCGCACTCCGCGGCCGGCGCGGCGGGCGGTTCCGACGGTGGCTTCACGACGAGCGACGACGCCCGGGCCACGGTGCCCTGGTAACTGGCGACGGCTCGACCGAAGTTAACCGGGATGGTGAGGCCGCCGGTGCGGGGAAGGATCTCGAACAGGCTCGCGCGGGCCCGTCCGCTGCCGACGACGAAGTCCTCGTCGGCACCCGCGCCACCAGCCCAGCCGCCGGTGGCGATGGCGGCCACGAGCCCGAGGGGCATCAGCAGGCGCCCTGGACGAAATCTGGTCAAGCACTTCCCCCGGCTCGGTCCCAGAAAGATCGGTTCTCCCGATCATCGCGAACTGGACCAATGGTACCGGCGCAAGTTACCGGTGAGAAGGCAAGCGGCGAAAGCGGAAACCACCTGGGACGGGAAGGGGGCGGTTACCCTCCCGGATGTGGCCGTCGTCTCCGAGCGCGAGGTGCAGGCACTGGCCCGCCGCATCGCCGAGGCGGGTGCAGCCGAACGCACCCGGATCTTCCGTGGATCCTGGTGGAGCGAGCAGTTGCTCGACTGGGCCATGGCCCATCCGGGCTTCAAGACGCGGCTGTTCCACTTCGTCGACGTCTTCCCCGCCTGCCGGGGCGACGAGGACGTCATGCGCCACCTCGAGGAGTACTTCGAAGGGGCGGGGACACCGGCGCCGCTGTCGTTCGGTCTCGGCCTGGCCGGGTGGGTGCCCTTCGGCGCCGGGGTGTCGGCCGCCACCGCCCGCCGCAACATCACGCGCCTGGCCCGTCAGTTCATCGCCGGCGAATCGGCCGCCCAGGCCCTGCCCCGGCTGGCGGCCCTGTGGGAGGCGGGGGAGGCGTCGACCGTCGACCTGCTGGGAGAGAAGACCATCACGGCCGGCGAGGCGGACCGGTACGCCTTCCGGGTCGGCGAGGTGCTCGAGACGCTGGCTCAGACCTCGGCGTCCTGGCCCCGGAGGCCGCGCCTGGAGTCGGACCCGTGGGGCAGCCTGGCCCGCGTCAACATCTCGGTGAAGGCCACGGCGCTGGCGCCACGCCTCGCCCCCCTCACCCGGGCCGAGGGAATCGAAGAGGCGCTCCGCCGGCTCCGCCCCGTGCTGCGCCGGGCCAAGGACGTGCCCGCCACGATCCATCTCGACACCGAGCACGACGACGCCAAGGACGTCACCTTCGAACTCCTGCGAGCCATCGGCGCCGAGTTCCCCGACGGCCCGGCGTTGGGCTGTGTCGTACAGGCGTACCGCAAGGACTCCTTCGCCGACCTGCGCGACCTGGTGGCCTGGTCCGGCCGCTCGCTCAAGACTCCGCTGCAGATCCGGCTGGTGAAGGGCGCGTACTGGGACTACGAGACGGTGGTGGCCCGGGCCGAGGGCTGGCCCGTGCCCGTCTTCGAATGGAAAGCGGAGACGGACGCCAACTACGAGCGCTGCGCCCGCTTCCTCGTCGACCACGCCGGGCAGGTGCG
>CAZCVW010000401.1:0-2951 GCA_964502185.1 uncultured Burkholderiales bacterium | reverse complement strand
CGTAGAGGGCGGTGCCGTCGAAGCGGGCGAGGGCGAAATCGTCCTTGGGGAAGTGGGCGGGCACCCAGTCGACGATGACGCCGATGCCGGCCTGGTGGAGCCGATCGACCAGGTAGCGGAAGTCGTCGGGTGAGCCGAACCGGGCGGTGGGGGCGTAATAGGCGGAGACCTGGTAGCCCCACGAACCGCCGAAAGGATGCTCGGCCACCGGCAGGAACTGCACGTGGGTGAAGCCGTGCTCGGTGAGGAACCGGGGCAGTTCCACGGCCAGTTCCCGGTAGGTGAGGGGCCGGTTGTCCTCCTCGGGTACCGTCCGCCACGAACCGATGTGACACTCGTAGGTGGCCTGGGGCCGCTCGAGGCCGTTGTGCTCCGTCCGGCGCTCGAGCCACTCGCTGTCGCCCCAGGTGTAGGCCGACTCGGCCACGACGCTGGCCGTGCCCGGCGGGACTTCGGTGGCGAAGGCGAACGGGTCGGCTTTGAGCCGCAGCGCCCCGTGAAAGTCGATGATCTCGTACTTGTAGCGGGCACCGGGCTCCACGCCGGGGAGGAACAGCTCCCACAGCCCGGAGTTCCCGAGGCGGCGCATCGGATGCAGGCGCCCGTCCCACGAGTTGAAGTCGCCCACCGCCCGCACGCCCCGGGCGTTGGGGGCCCACACCACGAAGGAGGTGCCCAGCACCCCCTGATGGGTGCGGACGTGGGCGCCCAGGTTGCACCACATGTGCTCGTGGCGGCCTTCGCCGATGAGGTGCAGGTCGAGCTCGCCCAGCGTCGGCCAGAACCGGTACGGGTCGTCGATGGTGAAGGTGGCGCCGCCGGGGTAGCGCAGTTCGATCTGGTAGGCGTCGAGGGTCGCCTCGGGCACCCGGGCGCAGTAGACGCCGGCCTCGTGCTCCAGGGTCATGGGGACCGAAGAAGCAGACAGCAGGAGGCTCATCGCCTCCACGCCGGGGCGGTAGGCCCGTACGACCGTACCGTCACCCTCCGGGTGGACGCCGAGCACGTGGTGCGGGTCGGCGTGCTCGCCCTTGATGAGGAGCCCTATCTCCTGGGACAGCGGCTCCTGGGACAGCGGCTCCTGGGACAGCGGGTTCACCTTGGTCGGCGTCGCAGTACGGCCGTTCGGCTTGCTCATGAGCTGTTCACCCCGGTCAGTCGGCGGACGGCCTCGGTGGGGATCTTCACCCAGTCGGGCCGGTGCGCCTGCTCGTAGGCCAGTTCGTAGATCGCCTTGTCCAGCTCGAAGGCGGCCAGTACGGCCTGGCGGGCCACCGGGTCGGCCGGCACCAGCCCGGCTTCCTCGGCCAGGCCCATGTACCCGGCCAGGAAGCATTCCCGGTTGCGCGCCTCCCAGGCCCGGGCGAGGCCGGTCATGTCCTCCTCCTGGGTGGCCATGGCCACCGCCGGGGCGTACTGGAACGACCGCAGCATCCCGGCCACGTCCTTGAGCGGTGACGTGGGCCGGCTCCGCTCGGCCAGGGGACGGGCGGGCTCACCCTCGAAGTCGAGGATGAACCACCCGTTGTCCGTCCGCATGACCTGACCGAGGTGGTAGTCGCCGTGGACCCGGATCGCCGGGCCCGGGTCGACCACCTCGCGCAGCCGGCGGATAACCGAGAGGGCTTCGCGCTCCAACTCGCCCGAGAGGACGCGCCTGGCCTGCGCCTCCATGAGCTCCGCCCACTGCGCCGGCTCCCCGGACGAGATACCGAACGCTTCGCCCATGGCGATGTGGAGTTTGGCGGTGATCTCGCCCAGGCGGTGGGTCTCGGCGCCGAAGTCGCCGCCCGACTCGGCCGGGACCATGGGCTCGGCGTAGAGCTCCCGCAGCGACGTCAGCGCCATGGCCCACCCTTCCATCGCCCCGGACAGGAAGCGCTGGAGGAAGACCAGGTCACGATCGCCCTCCCGCCACGAAGCCAGCGGCTCGGCGACGTGGTCGAAACCGACTTTGAACAGCGCCTGGGTGACTTCGACATCGGGGTTGGGTCCGTCGGCCAGACGGCGGAAGAGTTTCAGGATCACCGCGTCGTCATAGACGAGCGAGGTGTTGGACTGCTCCGTGCCCACCGGCCGGACCCGTTCCGCGGCCTGGTCGGGGGCGACCCGGCGGAGCAGGGCGAGGGCCAGTTCGGAGTCGAAGACCGCGTCGTAGGCCAGGGCGTGCCCCCGCTCGGTCTCGAACTCGCCGAGCACCGACTGCTCGCGGCCCGTCAGGAACTCGCAGGCCTCGCCGGTCGGGCGGAGCCCGATCATGAGCTGGTAGCGGGACTCCTCGCCGTCCGGCGCGCCTTCGAGCGACACTTCGGCTTCGACCCGCAGCAGGGCCGGCCAGGCTGGATCCTCGGGGTTACTGGGCCGCAGCGTTTCCGTCTCCACGACCCTGACCAGCTCGATGGTTCGGTCCTTGGCCCCGAACCAGCGCTGGCGGGGGAGGTATTCGGCGAGCCGGGAGGCGAGGGTGGTGGGAGATATCAAACCGGATCCTTCGCTATCTGGAACCAATAAAAGGAATAGGGCGCCAGCGTCAGGAGGTAGGGGAGCTCGCCGATCTTGGGGAACGGCACTCGCCCGAGGAGCTCGATGGGCGTCCTACCCTCGAAGCGCTGAAGCGAAAGCTCGACGGGTTGGGCGAAGCGGGACAGGTTGTTGACGCACAACACGACGTCGGCGCCCAGTTCCCGGACGTAGGCCAGCACCGACGGGTTCTCGGCGGAGAGCACCTCGAGGCTGCCGATGCCGAAGAGCGGGTGGTGTTTGCGGACCTGGAGCATCCGCTGCAGCCAGTGCAGCAGGCTGGACGGGTCGCGCAGCTCGCCTTCCACGTTGAGGGCCTGGAAGCCGTAGACCGGGTCCATGAGCGGCGCCGAGTACAGCTGGGCCCAGTCGGCCCGGGAGAACCCGGCGTTGCGGTCGGGCGACCACTGCATCGGTGTGCGGACGCCGTC
>CAZCVW010000400.1:0-2952 GCA_964502185.1 uncultured Burkholderiales bacterium | reverse complement strand
TGCGGCCCGCGCCAGCAGCACGTCCGCCACCAGAGCGAGGACCGGGACGGCGGGGCGGACGGGGCGGGGTCATCGGCGCGGTCCCATCCGAAGGAGGGTCACCGGCGCCAGACGGTGCCGGTTGGTGTGTCCTCGAGGGTGATCCCCCGGGCGGCGAGTTCGTCACGGATGCGATCGGCCTCGGCGAAGTCGCGCCCGGCGCGGGCCGCGTCCCGGGCGGCGACGGCGGCGACGATCTCGCCCGCGTCGTCTACGGCCACGTCCTCTTCTGCACCCGAGCCGTCGTCGAGTTCCAGGCCGAGCGCACCGGTCAGGGTGCGGACGGTTCCCGCCAGCCGGGTCGCCTCGGCGGCGTCCCCGGCGTCGATGGCCGAGTTGGCCCGCCGGACCAGCTCGAATATGGCGGCCAGCGCGGCCGGGGTGTTGAAGTCGTCGTCGAGGGCGCGGTTGAACGCTTCCTCGCCCGCCTTGTCGAGCTCCAGGTCGTCCGTCATATCGCCAGCCATATCGCCAGCCAGATCGTCCGCCCGCGGCCCGTACTGCAGCCGGACCCGCCGGGCCAGGGCGTCGAGGCGGCCGAGGGCGGCGGCGGCGTCGGCCAGGTTCTCCCGGCCCATCTCCATGGCCGAGCGGTAGTGCGCTTGCAACACGAGGAGGCGCAGGGCCCGGGGCCCGTGGGCGTCGACCGCCTCGGCCAGGGTGGTGAAATTGCCGAGCGAGCGGGCCATCTTCTCGCCGCCCACGTTGACCATGGCGTTGTGCAGCCAGTAGCGGGCGAACCGCAGCCCGGCGCCTTCCGACTGGGCCCGCTCGTTCTCGTGGTGCGGGAAGACCAGGTCGACGCCGCCGCCGTGGATGTCGAAGCCCTCGCCGAGCAGCCCGACCGACATGGCCGAGCACTCGATGTGCCAGCCGGGACGGCCGGGACCCCAGGGAGAGTCCCAGGCCGGCTCGCCGGGCTTGGCCGCCTTCCACAAGGCGAAGTCGACCGGGGAGCGCTTGTCCTCGTCCACCTCGACCCGGGCGCCGGCCGATTCGAGCAGGTCGTCGAGCCGGCGGTGGGAGAGCTCCCCGTAGCCGGGGAAGCTCTCCACCGAGAAGTAGACGCCGGAGCCGGTGGCGTAGGCCACCCCCGCCTCGACCAGGCGGCCGATCAGCTCCAGCATGCCGGGGATATACCCGGTGGCGTGGGGCACCTGGTCAGGCCTCTGCACGCCGAGCCGGTCGAGCTGGGCCCAGTGGATCACCTCGTAGCGGGCGGCCACCTCACCTTCGCGGCTGCCTTCCTCCCGGGCCCGCTTGATGATCTTGTCGTCGACGTCGGTGACGTTCGAGACGTGCACCACCTCGTAGCCCCGCCAGACGAGGGCCCGGCGGATGATGTCGAAGGAGAGGGCGCTGCGCCCGTGCCCCAGGTGGGGAACGTCGTAGACCGTCGGCCCGCAGACATAGAGGGACACGCGCCCGGGCTCCCGGGTCTGGAGCTCCACCTTCTCGCCGGTCAGCGTGTCGTAGATCAGCATCTGGGCGCCGAGGCTATCCCGGCGCCTTCATTCCGGTGCGCGTTAGCCGCGCTCCAGGAGGGCGACGGCCCAGGCGGCGATGCCTTCGCCCCGGCCGATGGCGCCGAGGCCCTCGGCCCGCTTGGGCTTGATCGACACGGTGGAGGGCTCGGCCCGGATGGCGCGCGAGAGATTGTCGGCCATGGTCCGGACGTGCGGGGCGAGGCGAGGCTGCTCGGCGGCCACCGCGACGTCCACGTTGACGACGCGCCAACCGGCGCCGGCCACCTTGCCGGCCACCTCACCCAGCAGAACCATGGAGTCGGCGCCCGCGTAGCGGTCGTCGCCGGCCGGAAACAGCGTTCCCAGATCGGGCAGCCCGGCGGCCCCGAGCAGGGCGTCGGCCACGGCGTGGGCGACGACGTCGGCGTCGGAGTGGCCGGCCAGACCCTGCTCGCCCTCGATGGTGACGCCGCCCAGCACGAGCCGCCCGTCCCCGCCGAAGGGATGGACATCGAAGCCCAACCCGACCCGGATCACAACTCCCTCATGACCCAGGCGGCCCGGGCCAGGTCGTCGGGGGTGGTCAGCTTCAGGTTGTGGAGTTCGCCGGGCACGACGACGACCGTACCGCCCGCCGCCTCCACCAGGGCGGCGTCGTCGGTGGCGTCACCGGCCGCTTCATGCGCCGCCCGGAGGACGTCGGCCCTGAACGCCTGCGGGGTCTGGACCGCCACCATTGCCTCCCGGTCGACGGTCTCGATGATCCGCCCGCCCTCTACCCGCTTCAGGGTGTCGACCACCGGGAGGCCGGGCACCGCCCCGTCCGCGCCGGCTTCCACCGCGGCCACCACCGAGGCGAACAGTGAGTCCGAAGCGAGCGGCCGGGCGGCGTCATGGACGACGACCACGCCGGCCGATGGAGGTAGGGCGGCCAGTCCCGCCCGGACCGACTCGGACCGCGTGGCGCCGCCGGCCACGGCCGCCGCCACCGGGGGCCCGTCCCACTCCACGCCCGGGGGGAGGACGACCACGACCCCGTCGCAGGTGGCACTGGCCGTCCCCACCGACCAGTCGACGACGCGACGGCCCGCCAGCAGAGCGAACTGCTTGGAACTGCCGAACCGGGACCCGGTTCCAGCGGCGACTACGATGGCCCAGGTGGAGCCGCTTACTTGAGCAGCGCCTCGTCGAGCTTGGCCTCGGCCTCTTCCTCGGTCACCCCGATGGCGAAGGTGAGTTCGGAAACCAGAATCTGGCGCGCCTTGGTCAGCATGCGCTTCTCGCCGGCGGAGAGACCCTTGTCCTTGTCGCGAATGGAGAGATTTCGCACAACCTCAGCGACCTGATAGATGTCGCCGCTCTTCAATTTCTCGACGTGGTTCTTGAACCGGCGCGACCAGTTGGTCGGCATCCGCGCCTCCTTCTTGCGAAGGACGGCGAAGACCTC
>CAZCVW010000399.1:0-2953 GCA_964502185.1 uncultured Burkholderiales bacterium | reverse complement strand
CACCTAGGGCCGGAAGTAGGGGTCGAGACCCATCTCCGAGAAGGCGGTCATCGCGTCGGGCTCGTTGTAGAACTGCCAGTCGTAGTCGGCCGAGTAGGAGTGGAAGTAGACGACGGCCAGCATGTTCGTCATGCGGTTCTCTATGGCGTCCCGGGCGTCGTTGAGCCATGTGGCCCGCCGGCCGGGCTCCATCTTCTGCGAGCCGTACTCCCCGGCCATGGCCGGCTTGTCATGCGCCACGGCGAAGTCGTGGAACGCCTGGACCTTCTCCTCGAAGCCCTGGTAGGACCGCCCGTCGGATGGATACCAGTTGTACCCGTCGGCGCACACCCAGTCGACGTCGGCGTCGCCGGGGTAGAACGACTGGGCTGAGCCGTCCTCGAAGCCGGAGGCGTTGGGGCACCACACCCAGGCCACGTTGGTGGCGCCCTGCTCGGCGAACCGGGCCCGGAGGTACTTCCAGGCGGCGATGTAGGCGGACGGGGACACGGCGGTGCTGGCGTTGCGGCTGCCGTCCATCTCCCAGAACCAGCGGAGGAACACGGGCTGGCCGAGGCCCTTGATCCCGTCGGCCCGGGCGCGGATGTAGGCGTCGTACTTGCCGGAGGTGATGTCGGTGGTGAGCGTCTTGCCCCACGAGATCATGGGGATCCGGCCGGCGGCCAGGTCCCACGGTTCCCGCCAGTCCGGGAAGACGTTGTTCCACGGCTCGTAGTAGTGGTCGATGCCCAGCTGGCGGCCGAGAAGGGCCTCGAAGTCGGTGACGGCCGCCTTCTTCTCGTCGATGGTGAGGTTGGAGTCGATCTTGTGGTGGGCGCCCCACAGGGCGCCGCTGGCCGGGGCGAGCAGCACGCTGCGGATGGAGCCGGCCTCCACCACCCGCCAGCTGCGGGAAGCCGGCGTCTGGTCGACGTTGCCGGCGGCGTCGATGGCCCGCACGGTGAAGGTGTGGTTGCCGAGGGTCAGGCCGGAGTAGCCCTTGGGGCTGGTGCAGGCCGAGAAGGCGGCGGTGTCGAGCCGGCACTCGAAGCGGGTCCCGGATTCGTTGGCGGAGAGGGCGAAGCTGGCACTGGTGCTGGCCACGTCCCCCGCCGGGCCGGAGGTGATGGTGGTGTCCGGCGGGGTCGTGTCGGGCGCCGGGGCGCTCTCCACCACCAGCGCCGGGCGCAGCTTGTTCTGCTCCCGGGAGGCGAAGACGGTGTTGTCGGCCGAGCCGGAGGCCAGGTCGAAGGAGTAGGTGCCGTTGCCCGTCACGGCCGCGGTGACGTCGAGTTCGACCCAGGCGCCGGCGGGCACCGAGCCGAGGTCGCCGAGGGCGCCGCTCGTCCGGGCCGGCCGGTTGTTCCAGGTGAGGCCCTTCTCCGACCAGCTGGTGCCGGTGGCGTAGGCCGTGGGCCCGTCGACCGTGCCGTTGGTCGTCCAGAGCCGCAGCCGGGCCCGCTGCACCACGCCGCTCACACCGCTGACGCTGAAGCGGACGTAGCTCTCGATCTGCGGGGAGGCGCCGGTCTCCAGCGTCTTCAGCCGCCCGTAGCTGGTGGACGGGCTGGCCGCCGCCACCTGGGCGTCGGCGTTGGTGGTGAAGGTCAGGGTGGCGGCGCCCGCGGGCGGGGCGGCACCCACGCCGGCGGTGAGGCTGGCGACTAAGGCGGTGGCCATGAGGGCGGCCACGCGGCCGAACGAGCGCGAGGGGAGACGGCGGCGGCTCAAGGCGATGTTCTCCTGCGGGGGAAGGTCGGTTTCTCGTGCGCCCGGGCTCGAGAGCCGAAGTGGCCCTACCTATGACGTACTAGGAGTTTGACCACGAAGGGTGATATTCCTGCTCGAAGGCCCCGAGGCCGCCGAGAAGGGGCATCTCCGCCTCGACGGCGACGGACGGATCGTCCGCCAGATCGACGTGGAGGCCTGGGACCCTGAGGCGATCGGTTCCCTACAGGTAGCCGGCGGGGAGCGCCCGGCGGGGGGCGGGCTCAGGCGGCGCTATCTCCGCCGTCTCTATCTCCCCTGGGCGGGCCTCGTTGGGGAACATCGTGGAGCCGCCGAAGCGGTCGACGATCTGGGGGGCGAAGTGCTCGGCGGCCTGGCTGACGGTCTCGCAGGCGTAGGAGAACTCGCGGGGGTCGAGGGTGGCGGCGACGGCCTCGGTGGCGAAGACGACCTGGCCGTTCACGAAGAACGAGCGCACCCCGACGGCGTCGAGGTTGAACTGGTTGAGGGCGGCCAGCAGCTTGGCCGACTTGCGGACCCCGACCACGGCCGGCGACCAGACGCGCACCAGGGTGGTGTCGGTTCCGGTCGTGTTGGGTTCGAGGACTTCGACGAAGAACCCGCTGGTACCGATGCGCACGGGATACCGGCCGTTCGTGTCCTGGCGGACATTCTCGACGTTCAGCCACTCGGACAGCTGCCGCTCCAAGTACGGCCGGATTATCTCGCTGCGCACCATGGCGGTCCCCTTTCGCCCCCTGCCCCCGATGCCCGGAGGTCCTGCCCTCATATCGGACATAAGGCGGCCGGACTTGAGAAGGGGCTGACCCTTGTCAGGCACGAGCCGCCCGCAGCCGGTCGACCACGCCGACGGCCCGCTCCACCGCGCCGAGGAGCGAGTCCCGCCCCTTGGCCGTACAGGGGATCCACGGCAACCCGGACTCGCCCGCCCCGGACCGGAGGTGGCGGCCCAGGTTGGTGCGGACGTAGGGCATGAGGACGAGGGCGTCGGCCGTCCGCAGCTTGGAGCGGGCCTGGTCGAGCACCTTCTTCCAGTCGGGGGCGAAGCCCGGGAACCAGTCGACCTTGACCTGGCCCGCGAAGCGGCGATGGACCTCGGCGTCCACGGCCTCGCGCCACTGGGCCTGGGTCTCGTGGCCGCCCACGAAGACGATGCGGACGGGCTTGCCCGGGGGCTCGGGGGTGTCCCCCGGAGAGACGGGGGGCTCGGGGGTGTCCCCCGGAG
>CAZCVW010000398.1:0-2955 GCA_964502185.1 uncultured Burkholderiales bacterium | reverse complement strand
GGCCTAGAGCCGGCGCGTGACCTGTCGTCGATGAGGCCGGGTTTTGCACGGCGTCGGGGCGATCTCGATGTCGGGCGCCGGCGCATCGTCGAAGTCGAAGGCCGGCGCGAGGGGACCGACATCCACCACGCCACGGCACCAGTTGCAGGCGAGAGCCATCCAGGGCGAATAACAAGCAGGGCAACACCACCGCAGACACCTCCCGCAGTGCTGGGTGAGCAGAGCGAGATGACCGCAGTCGGCGTCGGGTCGTTCCACCGCCACCATCAAAGCCACCGCCTTCAACGATGTCCTCACTCCGCCCACGGCGGATCGTAAATGAACAAATGACGGCCGTCGTGGACATCCGATTTCCCCGTGTATTCGCCTGTCGCTTATTGATCATCTAAGTTGTCTGTGTTGTTCGTGTTGCGCTGATTCGCGGCATTGCAGGAGATCAGCGAGCGGATCCGGAAGGGCTCGACGCCGACCACCCGCTCCAGCGGGTGACGTCAACGGCGATCACCGTTCCCGTCGGCGGGCGTTCCCGGTACTGGGGGTATTTCTCGGAGAGCAGCGCCACCGCCCGGGCCCGCTCCGGCCCGTCCTCCAGCAGCCGGGCCGAGCCCTCGATCCGCACCCACCACAGCGCCGACCAGTCGTCGTTGTAATGGTCGACAACGAGGCCGACGAGCGGGTTGGCCCGGATGTCGTCCAGCCGGGCCAGGTGGACCGTCCGCTTGGGCTTGTGGTCCACGGCCGAATAGAGCACGTCGCCGTCGACGGCGAAGCAGCACGGCACCAGCCGGGGCTGCCCGCCCGGGCCCAGTGTGGCGAGGCGGGCGACCGGCGCCCGCTCCGCCCGCCGGCGCAACGCATCGTCGAGCACCCGCGCACCCTATGGAGCGCTCGGGATAGCTGTCACACCGCGTCCTTAGGATTGCCCCGAGGTGTGCTCGGCGACTGGGGAGGCGGAGATGACCATGACCGAGGTGCCCATGGAGCAGCTCGAGCTGACAATATTCCACACTACCCATTGTCGGTTGGTTGGAAAACGGGTACCTTGGCCCAAGAGGAAAGGGAGACCGCTTGATGGAGATGGAGACGTTGCTGGAGCTTGACGAGCGCCGCCGTACAAGCATGGGCAAGATCGGCCGGCCGGAGCACCGCCGGTACATCGTCACCGAAGAACCGGACGGCACGCTGATCCTCAGCCCTGCGGTCGTCATGGCGGAACACGAGGCGAGGCTGCTCGCGAACCAGGCCCTCATGGCGCAGATCGGACAGAACCTGACTCGCCCCGAGCAACTGATCCGGAGGAAGCCCCGGAAGAGTGCCGGCTGACCTCTGCTTCAGCGCGGACGCGGACGGCGCCCTCACGAGGCTCGAATCGGACCCTTCGAAGCGCAAACTGGCGGACCAGGTGAACGAAGCCTTGGTCATGATTGAAGCTGATCCTGGCGACCGGCGCGTGCGGCGGCGCCAGTACAGGGCCGAGATAGTCGGTGTGGCGATGTGGGGCGTTCCCGCACGGGGGGACGGCGAGGACTGGGTGATCCTCTGGAGCGCCCATCCCGAGGAACCCGGCTCGGTCGTCATCCACTACATCGGCCTGGAGATCTAGCACCCGGCCCCCCTGACAACAACCCTTTGCGGTCGGTTTGGGCTGTGAGCGTGACCGGCAGCCCGCGGTGGCCGGGGGTGAGCCGGCAGGGCAGGCCGGTGGATGTGACGATCTGGCCGCATCGGCTTCGGTTTTTTCGCCGCCGACGTCGCCGTCGCCCTGACGCTGGTTCAGATGGCGGTCAGGGTGGTGGGGGCGTCCAAGCGGCCAAGAGCTCCCGACGACGACTCGAAGTCCGGCGCCGGCTGGGGCCGGGCCCGCAACCGCAGGCCGAGGCGGCCGGCGGGGGAGCGCCACCAGGGCGGCCGGGGACGGGGAGCCGTTCTCTAGCCGCGGGTCGCCTTGATCACGTGGCGGTAGACGGACGGGTCGACGCGGGCGTCGATCAACCGGGGCCCGCCCCATCCGCCGGTCAGCTCCTTGGCCAGCTCCTCTTCGGTCCCGGCTACGGCGGCGGGCAGGCCGAAGCCCCGGGCGACGGTGGCGAAGTCGATAGGCCGGTAGCGGACGGCGTCGGGGCCGCCGTGGCCGGGACCCTGCTTGATCTCGATGAGGCTGAGAGCGGAGTCGTTGAAGACGACGACGGTGACGTCGAG
Source organism: uncultured Burkholderiales bacterium (assembly GCA_964502185.1). Classification (GTDB taxonomy): domain Bacteria; phylum Actinomycetota; class Acidimicrobiia; order IMCC26256; family BP-133; genus CAZCVW01. Next base: position 756 of record CAZCVW010000398.1, on the reverse strand, counting down.
GTCGAGGCGGGCGATCGTCTCCAGTTCGGCCAGGGTCATGCCGAGGCCGCCGTCGCCGACGATGCAGAGCACGGGCCGGTCGGGTCGGGCCAGAGCGGCGCCGATGGCGGCGGGGACCGCGAAGCCCATGGTGGCCAACCCGTTGGAGATCAACAGGTCGCGGGGCTGCTCCACCGGCCACAGGGGCATGACGACGAGGAAGTGGGCGCCGGCGTCGACGGTGACGACGACGCCGGGCGGGGCGGACCGGCGCAGCGCCTCCACCACCTGGTGGGGGGTCAGCCCGGTGCCCGAGCCGGGAGCGGCGATGGCTTCGGCCGCCGCCGTCTTGGCCTGGCGGCCGGCTGTCGGGTCCCAGTCGCTGCGCCAGGCCGGGCCGAGGGCGGCCAAGGTCGGCCCGACCGGCCCGGTCAGCTCGACGGCGGGAACGAAGTAGGGATCGGCCAGGGGCCAGGGGTGCACGGCCAGCACGGGAGCGCCGTAGCGCCAATCGGCCGGGATGGGCTCGACCGGGTCGAGGCCGACGGCCACGATGAGATCGGCCCGCTCCAGCAGCGGCCGCTCGATGGCCCCGTTGGTGAACAGGCCGGCGGTGTTGGGCCACGAGTCGGGGACGAGGCCCTTGGCCTGGTACGTCATCAATGCCGGGGCGCCGGCCGTCTCCACCGCCGCCCGCACCTCGCCCGTCCAGGGGATGGCCTCGGCGCCGAGGACGAACACCGGGCGGCGCGCCGCCGACACCAGCCGCCGGGCGGC
>CAZCVW010000397.1:0-2993 GCA_964502185.1 uncultured Burkholderiales bacterium | reverse complement strand
GACGAGCCCGGCCCGCCGACGGTGCGGGCCACGCCCGACCGGCTGGCCCAGGTGCTGGACAACCTCCTGGCCAACGCGCTCGACGCCGCTCCGCCCGGCAGCGAAGTCACCTTGCGGCTGGCGACCGGGCCGGCCCGGGGCTGGGTCGAACTGCACGTGCTCGACCAGGGACCGGGGCTCAGCGAGGAGGAACGGGTCCGAGCCTTCGACCGGTTCTGGCGGGGTCGGAGCGCCACGGGAGCCAAGAACGGCCTGGGCGGCTCGGGCCTAGGGCTGTCGATCGTCCGCCGACTGGTGGCGGCCGACGGCGGCCAGGTGGAGCTGGCCGTCCGCCCCGGTGGAGGAACCGACGCCGTCGTCCGTCTCACCGCCGGAGCGGAACGTTCCACTGGCGCCCTGGCCCGACGATGAAGAACGACGCCCCGAATTCTTCTGTAGAGGCCCCCGTCGACTTGACCCGCTTCGCCTGGCTGTCGATTGCGGCGGCGTTGGCGACGATCGCCTTGAAGACCGTCGCCTTCGCCCTCACGGACTCTGTCGGGATGCTCTCCGACGCGCTGGAGTCCGGCGTGAATCTCGTCGCTGCGGTCGTCGTCCTCGTGGTCTTGCATGTGGCGGCCCGTCCGGCCGACGACCGGCACTACTACGGCCACTCCAAAGCCGAGTACTTCTCGGCCGGTGTCGAAGGAGCCATGATCCTCGTCGCCGCCGCCGCCATCGTCGTCTCCGCCACCGGACGCTTCCTCCACCCCCGACCGCTCGACCAGATCGGCCCCGGCCTCGCCGTCTCGTTGATCGCCGCCGCCCTCAACGGAGCCGTCGCCGCCGTACTCCTCCGCGTTGGACGCCAGCACCGGTCGATCACCCTCACCGCCGACGGCCGCCACCTCCTCACCGACGTGTGGACATCCGCCGGCGTCGTGGTCGGAGTAGTCGCGGTCGCCGCCACCGGCTGGCAACGGATCGACCCGCTCGTCGCCTTCGGCGTAGGCGCCAACATCGTGGTGTCCGGGTGGCGGCTCATCCGGCGCTCCATCGGGGGGCTGATGGACACCGCCCTGCCCGACACGGATCACGAGACGATCGAAGCGGTCCTGGCCCGTTACCGCCACGACGAAGGAATCCGGTTCCACGCGCTGCGAACCCGCGAAGCCGGCGCCCGCCGCTTCGTCTCCGTTCACGTCCTCGTACCCGGTTCGTGGACCGTCCAGGTCGGGCACGACCTCCTCGAACGCCTCGAGACAGATCTCGACCGGGCCCTCGGCGGCGCCGACGTCTTCACCCACCTGGAACCCGTCGAGGATCCGGCCTCGTGGGCCGACGGGCGGGATCACCCGGAAGGGCTGGTGGCGCCGCCGGGAGGCGGGGCGGGGTCCTTCTCACCCCGTCCCTCCTGGTTCCCGCCCTGGGGCGGCGGTCGACGAGCTGGCGGAAGAGCACCAGGAACGTGAACAGGGCGGCGATCACCAGCCCGCTCCACTGCACGGCCCGGTTGCCCGCGTCGGCGCCTGCCGCTAAGGCGTGGACCGTGGACAGGGCGAAGAGCGCGAAGGTCGTCGAGTGCACGGCCCGCCACCAGCGTCGGGGGATGCGCCCCATGAGGAGGGAGGTCACCTCGACGGCGATCAGCACGTAGAAGGCGATCACGCCCCAGGCGACCGCCACCGGCCGCCACCGGGAGGTGAAGGGGACGAGGATCTCGCTCCACCCGAACTGCACCCAGTTGTCGGCCACCAGTCCGGCGACGTGCATGGCGGTGAACACGATCGACAGTGCGCCGAGGAAACGGTGGAGGCTGAGCAACCAGGCGGGGGCGCCCCGGCGCTGCACCATCTTGGTGGAGAGGGCCAGGCCAACCAGCACGGAGGCGGAGACGGTCCACCAGGCCACCAGTCCGCCCGAACGGGCCACGTACCACGAGAGCTTCTCGTTCATCGCTGGTACCGCTCGAAGCCGCCGAGGGACACCGCCGAGCCGTCGTCGCCCAGCAGGAGGCCGGCGGCACGGTTCCCTTCGAGAAGGTCGGCGGCGTGGCCTGGGTCGAGCAGGCAGGCCTTGGCCAGCACCTCGGCCAGCCAGGCCTCCCCGGCCACGACCGTGGCCGAGAGCACTCCGCTGGCCGAGGGCCGGCCCGTGCGGGGATCGATCAGGTGGTGGCGTTCCTCGCCGTCGCGGATCCAGCGGCGCTTGGCCGTGGTGCTGGTTGCCACGGCTCCCGAGGAGAGCGCCACCCGGCACAGGTCGGAAGCTGGATCTCCCGGGTCCTCCAGGCCGATCACCCAGCCCTCGGCGCCCGGCGCGATGCCGGCGACGCGCAGGTCGCCCCCAAGGTTGACGCAGGCGCCGTCGGCCCCGGCGGCCATCAGGTCGGCCAGGACCAGATCGGCGGTGAGGCCCTTGCCGATACCGCCGAGATCGAACTGGGTGCCGGCCGGCAGCATCACCCCGGGGAGCGCCGGGAGCAGCTCGATGGCGCCGCACCCGGCCATTGGCCCGGCGGGGAGAGGCCCGCTGGCGGCTCCGGTTTCGGTCCCGGCGCCGGGAACGGAGAGCTGCTCGAAGCTGCGGTCGTAGCCGGCCGCCACGAGCGCCGGGAGCACCGTGGGGTCGAAGCGACCGGCGGTCGTGCGCCAGGCCCGGACGGCGAGCTCGACGGCCAGGTAGGTCTCGGGCGACACGGCGGCCAGGCAACCGGCGGCGCCGTTCAGCCGGCACAGCTCGCTGTCGGGCAGGAACCGGCTCCAGCGGGCCTCCAGGTCGGCGACCCGGCGCTCCGCCACTCGCAGGAGGTCCGGGCCGCCACCCACCACGACGACGTGGGCAGCCGTTCCCATGGCCGGGAAGTTCACCTCGCAGGTCGGGCGGTCCATCAGCTGCCCTTGGTCCGGGTGGTCGTGGTGGTCGGCGGCCGCGTGGTGGTGGTCGTGGCCGGCGGCCGCGTCGCCGTGGTCGTCGGGGCCGGGGGTCGGGTGGTGGTGGGGGTCGGCGCCGGG
>CAZCVW010000396.1:0-3005 GCA_964502185.1 uncultured Burkholderiales bacterium | reverse complement strand
CGCACGTCCGGCAGGCGGTCGTAGAGGCGGCCGCCCGGGCAGGCGGTCTGGCCCAGGTCACGGTGGCCGGCCACGTTGGGTGTCGTGTGCGTGGACCCGTCGGCGGCGGTGTAGGTGTCGGAGGCCTCGGCGTCGACGCCGTGGCGGCCGGCCTCCCAGGCGAGCAGGTGCACGAGCGAGTCGACGGCCGCCGGTGCCGGATCGACGCCGCCGGAGAAGTCGCCGAGTATGGCGACCCCGACGGACCCGGTGTTGAAACCCCGGGCGTGGGCGCCGATGACGCCCCGTCCGCCGCCGTCTTCGCCGGTGGGCATCTCGCCGGGGCCGTAGTCCCTGGAGTAGCGGCCCTCGTAGACGCGCCCCGAGGCGTCGACGAGGAAGTTGTATCCGATGTCGTTCCAGCCGTTGGAGCGGGTGTGGTAGGCGTAGATCGCCCGCACGGTGGAAGCCGGATCCGGATCGTCGTTGGGCGTGACCGTGTGGTGGACCACCATCTTGGAGACGGGGGCGAACTCGGGAGGGCCTCGCCGCATCGCTTCGTCGGCCCCCCAGGCGCCGCGGCTGATCACCGGCGGTTGGTCGGGCCCGACCCAGCCCGGAGCGGCCATGGGCACCGCCGGTCCCTGGGGTGGGTAGCCGGTGACGGCGTCGATCACGATGAGCTCGAGCTGGCTGACGTCACCCTGGGATCGGGCCTGGACCCGCGTGGCGCCCGTCGCCCGGATCAGCCCGGAGAGGCGGACGGAACGGTCCTCGTCGCCGAGGTCGTGGGCGACGGGCATGGCCTGCCAGGACCCGAGGGACCCCGGCGTGCCAGCCCGCACCTCGACCAACGCGTCCTCGCTCCCCCGCCACTTCACGCCGATGTGCGACACCGGGAACGGCGTGCGCCGCGGCGCCGGGCCGGCGTTGAGCACGGCGAGGCGGGTCTTTGGGGTGGCGTTGGCCGTGGTCGGGAGCGGTGAGACCAGCGCCAACCCCAACGCCACGAGCACGAGACAACGGAGGGCCCTTCGCATCGCGACATCTTGCAACGCGCGGCGAGGCCGATGGCGGACCACTCTCCGGGGCACAATGGCAACTATGACCTCTGGCTCTGGGACCCCTGACTCTGGGACCCCTGACTCGGGGACACCGCGGGCCCCGGGCGAGGCCGCCGCCCGGCTCGAGGTGCCCCGGGCGGGGAGGGCGCTCGCCCGGCTCACCAGCGGGGGGCTGGTGGAGCAGGAGAAGGACGGCTACCGGCTCGCCACCGAGCGGTTCCGTGACGCCCTCGACTCACTGGAGCGGCCGACGCCGGGCGAGGCGGTCGGCTCCGGGCTCGGACCGGAGGCGGACCGGGTGCTGCGCGTCTTCCTGCGGGACGGGAAACTCGTGCAGATCCCGGTCGTCCACTCCAAGCGCCTGATCGTGCTCGACTACCTGTCCCGCCTCTTCGAACCCGGCGAGGCCTACCCCGAATCCGTCGTCAACGAGAAGCTGGGCGCCTTCCACCCGGACTACGCCGCCCTGCGTCGCTACATGGTCGACGACGAGTTCCTCCACCGCCGGGACGGCTTCTACTGGCGGGCCGGCGGCACGTTCGACGTCGACCTCGAGACCGACGGCTAGCCCGCGGCGGCTATCTCAGCTCGAGACCGTCCGCCCCCGCGTCGACTTTGACCGCCGTGCCTTCGGCGTAGTGACCCTCCAACACGGCCAGAGCCAGCCGGTCGCCGACCTCCTTCTGGATCACCCGCTTGAGCGGACGGGCGCCGTAGGCCGGGTCGTAGCCCAGCTCGGCCAGACGGGCCCGGGCGGCATCGGTGACCTCCAGGGTGAGGCGCCGGGTGGCGGCGAGCCGGGCCGCCAGGTGCCCGATCTGGATGTCGACGATGCGGGCGATGTCGCCCCGCTCCAGTGGACGGAACCGCACGATCTCGTCGATCCGGTTGACGAACTCGGGCTTGAAGAACTCGCCCGGCTCGACCGACAGGTTCGACGTCATGATCAGCACCGCGTTGGTGAAGTCCACCGTCCGCCCCTGGCCGTCCGTGAGGCGCCCGTCGTCGAGCACCTGCAGCAGCACGTTGAACACGTCGGAGTGGGCCTTCTCGATCTCGTCGAGGAGCACCACGGCGTAGGGCCGGCGCCGGACAACCTCGGTCAGCTGGCCGCCCTCGTCGTAACCGACATACCCCGGGGGGGCACCGATGAGACGGGCGACCGTATGCTTCTCCTGATACTCACCCATGTCGAGGCGGACCATGGCCCGCTCGTCGTCGAAGAGGAACTCGGCCAGGGCCCGGGCCAGTTCCGTCTTCCCGACGCCGGTCGGGCCCATGAACAGGAAGCTGCCGATGGGCCGGTTGGGGTCGGACAGCCCGGCCCGGGAACGGCGGATGGCCGAGGCCACCGCCGCGACCGCTTCCTCCTGCCCCACGACCCGCTGGTGGAGAACGTCCTCCATGCGGACCAGCTTCTGGACCTCGCCTTCCATCAGACGGGAGACGGGCACGCCCGTCCATTTGGAGACGACCTCGGCGATGTCCTCCTCGTCGACCTCTTCCTTCAGCATCTTCTGGCTGGCCTGCAGTTCGTCCAGGCGGGTGGAAGCCCCCGCCACCTTGCGCTCCAGTTCGGGCAGGCTCCCGTAGCGGATCTCGGCCGCCCGGGCCAGGTCGCCCTCCCGCTCGTAGCGCTCGGCCTCGCCCCGGGCCACCTCGAGCTCCTCCTTGCGGGCCCGGATCTCGGTGATGGCGTCCTTCTCGGCCTGCCAGTGGGCCTTCATGGCCATCGACTGCTCGCGCAGGTTGGCCAGCTCCTCGTCGAGGTCGCCGAGCCGTTCTTTGGATGGCGCGTCGGTCTCCTTCTCCAGGGCGACGCGCTCGATTGCCAGCTGGCGGATGCGGCGCTCGACGATGTCGATCTCGGTGGGCATCGAGTCGATCTCGATACGCAGCCCGCTGGCCGCCTCGTCGATCAGGTCGATGGCCTTGTCGGGCAGGAACCGTCCGGTAACGTAC
>CAZCVW010000395.1:0-3043 GCA_964502185.1 uncultured Burkholderiales bacterium | reverse complement strand
GCCCGGCCCGGGCCCGGCGCACGCCCCGGGCGGCGGTCACGAACAGGCACAGCGCCACGAGGCACAGGAAGTACATGGCCCGGGCGCTCTCCAGCGGGAAGCGGTCCCAGAGGAACGGACGCTCCAGCTGCTGGGGGATCAGGTCGTCGAAGTACGTGGGGTTCAGGAAGTAGCTGTCGAGGGCGATGGCGAAGGCCAGCGTGGTCACGGCCAGGAACAGGCCCCGGATCCGCAGGGCGGGCAGGCCCAGGAGCAGCGCGGTGATCCCGCCCACGGCTCCGGCGGCGAAGAGGGCGAGGAACATGTCGACGTCCCAGCGGCTCACGAGGTTGCCGGCGGTCACCGCGCCCGTCCCCACGATGGCGAACTGGCCGAGGCTGATGTGGCCGCCCCAGCCGGTCAGCACGACGAGCGACACGCCGACCATGCCCCACACCAGGGCGAGGGCGAGCAGGGTGGTGGTACTCGGCCCGTAGACGTAGGGCGCCGCCACCGCCGCGACGGCGGCCAGGGCGACGAGGGCGGTGCGCACGTGGCGCACCTCGGGGAGGTCCCGCAGCTCCGTCGGGATGGGTCGCGCCACCCCGACCTCCGACCACGAACTCGACTCGGCGGTGCCCCGGGTCCCCTTGTCCCGCCGGACGAGGAGCCCGAGCAGGATGACGACCAGGAAAGCCACGTCGACGGCGGACGGCACGTTCCCGTTCCACAGGACCAGTTGCTCGAGCACGCCGAGCCCGGCCCCGGCCAGGAAGGCGACGGGGAGCGACTCCATGCGGGCGATCACGGCGGCGGCCAGGGCGGGCAGCAGCAGCGTCGGGCCGGCCATGCCCCCGGCCACGGACCCGGCGAAGGGCGCCTTGAGGACGAAGGTGAGGGCGGAAAGCCCGCCGGCGACGACCCACACGAGCGTCGACAGGCGGCGGACGGGGATCCCGAGGAGCCGGGCCCGGTCGACGTTCTCGGCCGCGGCCCGGAGGGCGACACCGGCGTCGGTGCGGCCGAGGAACCAGGCCAGGGTAGCGACGACGGCGGGGACCGCGGCCAGGATGAGCAGGTGGTCTCCGGTGAGGATCACCGGGTCGATCTTGATGCGGACGTTGAGGGGTGTGGCGAACCCGCCGAGGGCGAACCCCCGTCCGCCGAACCAGCCGGGCAGGAACAGCTCGACCCCGGCCAGCAGCTGGGCGAGCCCGATGGTGGCGACCGTGAGGACGAGGCGCGACGAGCGGGCGAAACGGCGGACGATGAGCAGCTCCAGCACCCCGCCCAGTGCCATGCCGGTGACCACCCCGGCGCCCAGCGCCACGAAGTAGTTCCAGTCCTTCTGCAGGTAGAGGTTCACGGCCACGAGGCCGGCCACACCACCGATGGACCCGTAGGCGAAGTTGACGATCCGGTTCGTGCGGTAGATGAGGATCAGACCGACCGCCAGCAGCCCCGTGGCGCTGCCCAGCACCAGGCCGGTGAGCACGACGCCGAGCGGTGCCCCGTTGGGCAGGAGGGCGACCACGATCGGCCAGGCGACCATGGCCGCGCCGACGCCGGCGAGGATCTTGGCGGTGGGAACGACGCTCATGTCACTGGGCTCATGTCACTTGGGGAAGACGGCCGGGTCGCCGGCGGGCCACTGGCCGGCGCGGTAGCGGCGGCCGGGCTCGGTCTCCACGTAGGAGCCCTGCTCGCCGTTCTGGGCCGACGTCTTGTTGCGGTCCCAGTAGATCTCCCGGGCGTCCTGGGTGGGGGTGTAGCGCCCCGGCGTGAACGCCCACGTGCCCCCCGGTCCCGTCCCGCCGGGGTAGGCGTACATGCCGCGCTCGAACGTCTCGGGGGTCAGCGCGGGCCCGGCCATGTGGACGCCGAGGGCGAGCAGATACATCTGGTAATAGAGGATGTCGACGATGGGGGAGGGCTCCTCCTCGGGACGCATCGCCTTGAAGGCGGCGTAGCCGTAGGACGCCCGCAGCGGCTGGTAGGCGCCGAGGAAGCTGATGCCGAAGGCCCGGGACCACTGGTCCTGCTGGTAGAGCTGGCCGAGCACGTCGACGTCGACGAAGGCGGCACCGGTGATGATCCATTCCGGCTCGTAGGCCTGTTCCTGCGCCTTGGCGGTGAGGAAGATCGGGAAGGCGGGGTCGCAGCCGCAGATCACCGTGGTGATGCCCTCGGACCGCAGCTTGGCGATGACGCTGGCCGCCTGGTTGGAGAGGGTGGAGAAGTCCAGCTTGTACTTGATGTTCGCCTGGCTCGGGTTGCCCGCCGCCCGGGCGACCTTCTCGCCGGCCTCGACGCACTGCTGGTACCAGGGGTTCTCCGGGGCGATGATCGCGAAGGTGCGGGGCTTGCCCTGAAGCCCGGCCCCGGCGTGGGCCGCGGGGCGCCCGGTGAGCCGCTTCAGCCGGTAATCGGTGACCGTCTGCTGGATGACGGTGCAGTCGGTGAGCGGGCTCCAGGCGTAGGGGCGACGCTCGGCCAGCCACTCCTGGGACATGTGGGGCGAGCCGAAGCTGATGACCTGCCGGCGGGCGAGAGCGTCGCCGTAGGGGGCGGTGAAGCCGTTGAGCTCGGCGAAGGCCTTGATCTCGTCGGCCACCTGGATGGCGTCGGCTTCGACCTCCTCCTGCCCGCCGCCCTGGAGCTCGGTGGTGAAGTTCCCCTTCCCGTCGAAGAAGGCGAGCTTCAGCTTGCGGCCGTAGAACTGGAAACGGGAGTTGAAGTAGTCGGCCAGGCCGAGCATGGTCCGCTTCACCTCGTCGGCATCGATGCGGAAGGTGGCCGCCGGGCCGTTGTCGGATGGGGCCGAGGAGAAGTCGGGCAGCCCACCGATGCGGGCCGAGACGACGATGTCGGTGGCGGAGACGCCCCGGCTCGTGGCTCCGCCGTTGTCGCCGGAGAAGGCGAGGCAGGGAGGAGAGTAGGAGTCGTTGGGCACCTGGGCCTTGCGTCCCGGGCAGGGCTGTACGCCGCCGGGAAGGCCGGGCCCGGTGCCGGCGGCGCGGGTGCCGGCCGGCGCCGCGCTGCTTCCCCCTGAACTCCTTCCCCC
>CAZCVW010000394.1:0-3066 GCA_964502185.1 uncultured Burkholderiales bacterium | reverse complement strand
GACGCCGCCCGCCGCCTCGGGGGCGGGGACCTGTCGACCCGGGTCGAGCCCGCCGGTCCCGCCGAGGTGGCGTCGGTCGGGTCGGCCTTCAACCTGCTGGCCGGTCGGGTGGGCGACCTGCTCGAAGCCGAGCGGGAGATGGTGGCCGACCTGTCCCACCGCCTCCGCACGCCGCTCACCGTGCTGCGCATGCAGGCCGACGCCCTCTCCGAGCCGGAGGCCCGAGAACGTTTCCAGGACGCCGCCACCGAACTCGAGCGGGCGGTGACCGGGGTCATCGAGGAGGCCCGCCGGCCGATCCGGGAAGGCGCCGGTGCCCCCGTCGACCTCGGCGTACTGGCCCGGGAGCGGGCCGAGTTCTGGGGAGCGCTGGCCGACGAGCAGGACCGCCCGTGGCGGGTCTCCGTGTCCGACGGTTCCCGCCCGGTGGCCGTCTCCCGTCCCGACCTCGAGGCGGCGCTCGACGCCCTGCTCGGCAACGTGTTCAGCCACACGGCCGACGGCACCGCCTTCGCCGTGATCGTGGAGCCCGGCCCGGAGGGTGGGAGCCGCCTGATCGTGGAAGACGCCGGGGTCGGCCTCACCGAGACCGCCCTGGAGCGGGGCCGCAGCGGGGGCGGTTCCACCGGACTCGGCCTCGACATCGCCCGCCGCACCGCCGAAGCGGCCGGGGGACGCATGACACTGGGCCCCGCCTCACTCGGCGGGGCCCGCATCGCACTCGAGTTTCCGGCGCCGCCCGGCTGAGGGCGATCAGCGGGTGGCGCCGGAACAGCGGCTCAGTCGTCGCTGCCGCGACCCCGACCCCGGCCGGAGCTGTCGTCGTCCGAAGAGCCCGAGGACCCGGAACGGTCGTCATCCGAATCGTCGTCCGAGTCGCGGCCGGAGCGGCCGGAGTCGGCCGTGCCCGTCCCCGCGCAGCGGGGGTCGTCGGCGTGCTCGGCCTCGTCGCACGGGCCGGAGATGTCCTCACGGTCGCCCATCGTCGTTGACGTGGTCGGCCGGTCGAACGTCGTGCTGGTGGTCGAACCGGTCGAGCCCGCCGAACCGGTCGAGCCCGTGACCACGACGCCGGCGCACCGGGGGTCGTCGGCGTGCTCGGCCTCGTCGCAGGGCCCCGAGATGTCGACGCCGTCGACCGAGTCCGGGGCCGTCGTGATGGTGGTCGGCTCGGTGGTGATGGTGGTCGGCTGGGTGGTGCCCCGCTCGGTGCTGACAGTGCTCGTGCTGGTGACGCCGGAATTGGCCGGGCTCGGGTCATCGGCGCCACCGGAGGCGAACGCCGCACCGGCGACGAGGACGCCCGCCGTGACGGCGGCGGCGAGCGTGGGAACTCGGAACAGCTGCTGGACGGACCGCATCTCTTGACCTCCTGGAGCGCCCGGGGAATCGGGCTGGTGAGAGGAGTGTGCGGTCTGGCCGGTTGTGGAGACCTCTGCCGCAGGCAAAGCCCGGGCTAAGGAATCTTCGGCGCCCCGGACTGCTCAGTCGGAGCGGGTGTCCGCGTAGGTTCCGAGGACCCGCAGGAACTCCTTGCCGCCCTGGGCGAGGCGCCCCATCAGGCTGGCGTGCCGCCGGCCCCGGCGGATCACCTCCACGTCCACCCCGGCCGGTCCACCTTCCGGCGGGCGCAGGTAGTGGGCCGTCAGGGTGATCGGGTCGGGCAACCCGGCCTCTTCCGCCAGCGCCCGGGCGGCGAGGGCGATCAGGTAACCGCCGTTGGGGCGCCCGGCGATCCCCCACCGGTCGCTGACCAGGGCGGTCAGGCCCTCGGGACCCTTCACGATCAGGGTGTCGTCATCGAACTCGCTCACGAGGAGGCGGACCATATCGGCCACCGCGCCCTGAGCTGCACATCTCCGCCCGTTCCGGTCCCAAGCGCAGGAACCGGGCGGTTCGACCCCGAATCCAACCAAAGTGGCCGTCGGCCCCCGCCGGCTTGCGAGCTTTGCGTGCTCCAAACGCGAGCCCCCGAAGGCTGCCCAGAAGGAGGTCCCCAGGTGCGACGTATGGGACAACGGTTGGCGTTGGCGACCGTCGTGTACTCGGCCGCCATCTTCACGGGCGTGCCCGAATCTCACGCCAAGATCGCCGGTGTGGTCCGGGTCGACAACTCCCGGTTCACGCCGAAAGAGGTCGCCGTGAACCCGAGCGACGACGTCTTCTGGGCGGTTCCGACGCCTCGGAACGGCGAGCCGCCCGAGCCGACCCACTCCCTGACGTCGGAGGACGGGAAGTTCCCCGAGCGGATCCTCAACCCCGGCGACGCGGTCGGCTGGCCGTTCAACACCCCGGGCGACTACCTCTACTACTGCAAGTTCCACGGCGGGCCGGGCGGTGTCGGTATGTCGGGCCTGGTGCGGGTCGTGTCGGCCGAGCCGCTGTCGCCGGGCTCGTCGGAGCGCCGCTCAGGCGGCGTCGCGGTTCGTCTGTGCAGCTTGAGGCTCGGGCACCAGCCTGCGCTCGCCGGGCTGAAGCATCTGAACCGCCTCGAAAACGTGCTTGCCCGCGCCGAATGGAGCGACCCTGAAATCGCCGAAGGGCTCCTGTGCGATACCGAAGGGAACGTAATCTGCGGGACCATGACGAATATCTTTGTGGCGGCCGGTGGCGCGCTCGCAACGCCGCGGCTGGACCGCTGCGGAGTCGCGGGGGTGACTCGCGAGCGGGTAATGGAAGCCGCCGCGCAGGCAGGATATTCGTGTGGTATTACCACGCTGACATGGAGCGAAGTACTGGGCGCCGATGAAGTGTTTCTCGTGAACAGTCTCGCCGGAATCTGGCCGGTGCGCGATCTGGACGGTCGGTCGCGCACGCCCGGCACGATCACCCGTGAGCTCCAACGCGCTCTCGAACGCGATGACGACGCGCAAATGGCTTAAGGGAGGAGCGCTGGCGCTCGGCGTCGCGCTCTCGCTCGTTGCCGCGTGGTGCGTGCGCTATCCGCTCGCCGATCTCCCGCTGCGCAGCTCGCCGCTCTCGTTCAGCATCAACGCGGGCAGCACGCTGCGCAGTGCTTCGCAGCAGATGGTGAACGCAGGGGTGCTCAAGGCGGCGATGCCTTTC
>CAZCVW010000393.1:0-3068 GCA_964502185.1 uncultured Burkholderiales bacterium | reverse complement strand
CCCTCGGAGCTGCGCCAGTTCGGTCTCGAGGCGCTGGACGGCCTGGACGGCCTGGCCGTGGCGGCGCCGGGCCCGGTCCTCGCCCGCCCGGCGGATCTGGTCTTCGACCTGACCGAGGCGGGTGCGGAGGTCCTCCACGTGGCGGTGGCTGGCGAGGACGCCCTCGTAGTCGATCTCGACGCGGGTGAGAACCTCCCGGGCTTCGGTGAGCTCGGACCGGCCTTCGCTGCCGTCGCCGTCCTCGTCGTCGTGGCCCCGGTTGAAGACGGAGGCGTCGAGGAGCATCACGGAGGTGACGGTCTGGGGATCGAGGCCGAGGAGAGCGAGCCAGTCGATGCGCCGGTCGAGGCTCAGATGGTCGGACAGGTCGTTGCCGGTAGCCAGATCGGTCAGGCTGGCACGGGCGTCGAGGTCGCGGGCCAGGCGAAGCTGGCCGCCGATCCCGTCGAAGAAGACGAGGGAACCGCCGGCGCCGGCCGGCGTGCCCCGCAGCACCCCCACCAGCCGGTCGGTGAACCGGCGGCGCCGGGCGGCCGCGAGCCCGGGAACGACCGTGAGAGTCGGGTGGAAGGTGACGGTGACGGTGGTGCCGTCGCTGGAATAGGCGAGCTCATGGAGGCGCATGTGTGTTTGCGGTATCGGCATCCTCCTAGGCTCGGGACAAGTACCCGGACAGAGGTCTACGGGCGAGTGGGCGGAATGAGCGGTCTTGGGTGATCTGTCGGGCAAGTTCGTGGTGATTGCCCCGGAGACCGGTGCCGATGCCTTTGGGTGCCTTTCGGCCGGTGCCGTCGTGGTGGTCGCCGGCCCGGACGCCGAGGCGGTCGGCTCGGCCGTGTCCGCCCTGTCCGGCGCCGGTCGGGTGGCCGGTTACGTCGGCGGGACGGAGGATGCGGCGCTGGCCGAGCTGGTGGCCGAGTTGTTCCCCGGGTGTGAGCGGGCCTGAGTCAGTCAGCCGGCCTTGGCCGCGCAGGTGCCGCAGGTGCCGAAGAAGTCCAGCCGGTGGTTGCGGACGGCGAACCGGTGCCGGCGCTTGATCGACCGCATGACGTCGTCGACGGCGCGCTCCAGGTCGGGCAGTCCCGGCCCCTCGAAATCCTCCACGGTGCCGCACTCGACGCAGACGAGGTGGTGGTGGTGCCGGGCCAGTTCCTCGACGAGTTCGAAGCGGGCGAACCCCTCCTCGAACTCGAGGCGTACGAGCACGGAAGCGGTCACCAGGTCGGAGACGATCCGGTACAGCGACGACAGCGGAACGCGCGCTTCCCGGGCCCGGTCCTGCAGGTCCTGCATGGACAACGGCGCCCTGGCCGACTCGAAGATCGAGACGACGGCCCGCCGTCCGGGCGTCCACCGGAGCCCGCTTCGCGCCAGCCGGTGCCCGATCTCTTCGACGAGGGCGTTGGTATCCATCGAACGATGGTAGCGACGGCTGCCCCGCCGGACCCTCCTCCGCCTTAACGCCAGAATCTCATTGCAAAAAATGGGGTCTCTGGCAGCACTTTCTGCAACGAGATCCTGAGACCCCCAGCTCCCGGTTCCGTTTCCGAACGGAGCTGCTAATCTGATTTTTACGCCGCGGGGTGGAGCAGTCTGGTAGCTCGTCGGGCTCATAACCCGAAGGTCGTAGGTTCAAATCCTACCCCCGCCACCAACGAAACAGCAGGTCAGAAGGGGTTTCCGGTCTCCGGAAACCCCTTCACTGCTTCTCGGAGAGGGCCGGATGTCACCACCTTGTCACCAGGAGCTTCGGAAGCGCTACACCGGGCGGGTCGTCGACCTCGAGCGAGTGCGCGTCGAGCGGCTCGCCGGTGAGATCGCAGGACAGCTCCGCCTCGGCGGCGGCCGTGTTCTTCGGTTGACCGACAACGTCGATGACGTGGACCGCTGGCGACGCGCCGCCCGTCGAGCGGGACGGGTCCTCGGCATGCCGATCAGGACCGGCGTGTCACTCGATCGCCGCAAGGTTTGGGCCTCGGAGGGTCCGTGAGCCGACGCGCGACCCATCGGGCTCGGGTTGGAGGGATCGGCAGACGAAACGCCTGGTCGCGCAACCGGGAATTCCGTGCCGACAGGCGCATCCGTGTGACTGCACCTGAGGCTGTCGAAGCTGCGCGCTGGCGTGGAAGGGTGACAGTGCCAGGGTGATCCGCTCCGTCGTTGTCGTCGCGATCGCCATGGCTGCGTCGTGGGGGGTGCTGTTAGTGGCGCTGGCCCTGGCTCGTCCCGATGGGGCGACGCTGGCAGATGGTCTCAAGGTTCTTCCGGAGACGATCCGCTTGGTTCGGCGACTGGCGAGTGAGCCGCAATTGCCGCGATCGGTGCGTCGAACCCTGTGGTTCCTCGGCGGCTACCTGGCCATGGGATCGACCTCGTGCCCGACTTCATCCCGGTGCTCGGCTATGTGGACGACGCGCGATCGTGGTGGCCGTCGCGCTGCGACGCGTGGTCCGAAGCGCTGGTGCTGAGGCGCTCGAGCGTCATTGGACGGGTACGCCCGCGAAGGTGACGTGCTCGGCCTCGTTCCATTCAACGTTCGCGTCGAGTGCGGCGAGGAGGGGCCCGATGTCGCCTCGGTCGAACCCGTCGTAGACCCGCCAGATGATGTCCACACCGTCGACCATCGTCTGATCTCCCTCGATCTTGCTGAGCCCGCGGGCACTTCGCGTGGGATACCCCTAGGGGTACTGGTAGCCTAGGCCTCGTGTACCGCGCATCGTCGCCGGGTCGCAACGCTCAGGAGGCACAGGGGATGACCATCGCGGAACTGACGAACCCTGCGGCCACCGTCACGGGCCCGGCGCCGCTGGAGCGGCGGGGCCGGCGCTGGATCTTCGGGTCCTTCGCCTTCTGCCCCTGCCATTTGCCGCTCACGTTGGGGATCCTGGTCACGGTGTTCGGGGGCACCGCCGCCGGCGCGGTGCTGCGCGGTCACGTGTGGCTGGCCGGCGCGGTGATCACCGCCGCGTGGGTGGCCGGAACCTGGCGGGGCTTCCGCCTGGTGCGGCTCGCTCAGCAGGGCGCCTGCCCGCTGCCCGCTCGAGCCGCGGGACCTACGGATCGAAAGC
>CAZCVW010000392.1:0-3083 GCA_964502185.1 uncultured Burkholderiales bacterium | reverse complement strand
GAGAGCTGCTCCCGCTCCGCGGCGGCCTCCTCTGCGGCCACCCGGGCCCGGGCGATGTCGACGTAGGCGGGATCGGTGTCGTAGCCGGCGTAGCGGCGACCGGCCCGCACCGCGGCCACGGCGGCCGACCCGGAGCCGAGGAACGGATCCAGGACGAGATCGCCCTCGTAGGTGTAGAGATCGATGAGGCGCAGCGGGAGTTCGACGGGGAACGGCGCCGGATGACCGACCCGCTGGGCGCTCTCCGGCGGGATCCGCCACACATCGAGCGTCGCGTCCATGAATTCGTCGCGGGTCAGCGTGTTGCGGTGCGGGAGCCCCTGGGCCCGGCGCCGGTCCAGGGGCCGGGCCCGGTCGAAGCGGCCCTTGGAGGCGATCACCACCCGCTCCGTCAGGTCGCGCAGGACGGGGTTGGCGGCCGAGCGGAACGACCCCCAGGCACAGTTGCCCGACGCCCCCTCCGCCTTCACCCAGATCACCTCGCCCCGCAACAGGAGGCCGAGGTCGTCCTGGAGGATCCGGATCACGTCGGCCGACAGGCTGCGGTACGGGCGACGCCCGAGGTTGGCCACGTTCACGGCGATCCGGCCGCCGGGTTCCAGCACCCGGGCGCATTCGGCGAACACCTCCCGCAGCATGGCCAGGTACTCGAGGTAGGTGGCGGGGACCACCCCCTCCCCCAGTGCCTCCTCGTATTCTTTGCCGGCGAAATACGGCGGTGACGTGACGACGAGGGCGACGCTGGCGTCGGGCAGGTCCATGGCCCGGGAGTCGCCACAGCGCAGCGGTTCCTCGAGATCGGGCGGCCCGGCGACCTCGTCGTCGGCCGAGGTGTCCGGCGGCCGGAACCGGGCGTAGAACTCGGTGGCGTCGTGATTCTCCCGGCGCCCGACACCGAATCGGCTGGTGGACGTGCCCCGGGGCTGCGTGGCCGTCACCGGACGGCCCGGCCACCATTACTGGACATTCGCGTCACGCTCTTGAAATTACACCCGTGTGAGCCGCGGCGGCGACCACTAGAAGTCGGCGTTCTTCGGCGTGCGGGGGAACGGGATGACGTCGCGGATGTTGGCCATGCCGGTGGCGTAGATGATCGTCCGCTCGAAGCCGAGACCGAAGCCGGCGTGGGGGACGGTTCCGTAGCGGCGAAGGTCCCGGTACCACCAGTACGGCCCGGGATCGAGACCCATCTCGGCGATGCGGCGGTCGAGGACGTCGAGCCGCTCCTCCCGCTGGCTGCCGCCCACGATCTCGCCGATGCCGGGGGCCAGCACGTCCATGGCCGCCACCGTGCGCTCGTCGTCGTTGAGGCGCATGTAGAACGCCTTGATGTCCTTCGGGTAGTTCATGACCACCACCGGGCGGCCGACCAGCGTCTCGGTGAGGTACCGCTCGTGTTCCGACTGGAGGTCCATGCCCCAGGCGACGGGGAACTCGAAGGCCACCCCGCTCTCCACCGCCTTTTCGAGCGCAGTGACGGCGTCGGTGTAGTCCATCCGCTCGAAGTCGGCGGCCACCAGGCTCTCCAGGCGCCCGATGGCGCCCTGGTCGATCCGCTGGTTGAAGAAGGCCATGTCGTCGGCCCGCTCGTCGAGGACGGCTGTGAACAGGTACTTGAGGAGGTCCTCGGCGAGGTCGGCGTCGGCGGAGAGGCCGGCGAAGGCGATCTCGGGCTCGATCATCCAGAACTCGGCCAGGTGCCGGGCGGTGTTGGAGTTCTCGGCCCGGAACGTCGGGCCGAACGTGTACACCTTGCTCATCGCCAGGGCGTACGCCTCCACGTTGAGCTGGCCCGAGACGGTGAGGTGGGTCTCCCGGCCGAAGAAGTCCTCTGCATAGTCCCGGTTGCTGATGTCGAGGGTGGAGACCCGGAACATGGCCCCGGCCCCTTCGGCGTCGCTGGCGGTGATGATCGGGGTGTGGATCCAGAAGAAACCGCGTTCGTGGAAGAACCGGTGGACGGCCATCGACAGGCAGTGGCGCACCCGGGTCACGGCCCCGAAGGTGTTGGTGCGGGCCCGCAGGTGAGCCACCTCCCGCAGGTATTCGAAGGTGTGGCGCTTGGCCGCCACCGGATAGGTGTCGGGATCGTCGACCCAGCCGACGACTTCCAGCTCCTCGCCCTGGATCTCGACCGTCTGGCCCTTGCCCTGCGACTCGACGAGCCGCCCGGTGGTCACCACCGCGCATCCGGTCGTGAGATGCAGTATCTCGGAGTCGTAGTTGGGGAGCCCCGGGGCCTGGGGTGTCCCCGAGGACACAGGCCGGGCCACCACCTGGATCGCGTCGAAGCACGACCCGTCGTGGACGGCCACGAAGGACAGGCCCCCGTCGGACTTGGAGTCGCGCCGGGTGCGCACCCAGCCCTTGACCGTCACCGTCGAACCGACGGCGGCGTCTCCCCGCAAAATCTCGGCCACTGTGAGATGCATAGCCGTCTTTCTATCAACGGGGTGCTGAGTAGGAGCAGATGATGGCCTTCGCGCGCTTCGGGGGCCCCGCACTGGGCCCCCGAAATGATGACGCCTCAAGTGATGACGCAGGGTTGAGACGCTAGGAGCCGGCCATCCCCACGATGGGCTGGTTCAGCTTGATGCCGCCGGTGGAGCCGAAGAAGCCGGCGTCCCCGTAGCCGAAGATGCCCCCGTCGGACGCCACCAGCCAGTAGCCGGCGCCGGTGGGGGTGGACGCCATGCCGACGATCGGCTTGGCCAGCGGCGCGCCGGCCGGCGAACCCAACGCCGTGGCGTCGCCGAAGGCGAAGACCTCACCGTTGCTGGCCACCATCCGGTAGCCGACGCCGGTCGGCGTGGCGTTCATGGCCACAATCGGGGCCGCCGGACGGCTGGCGGCGCCGTAGAACTTGGCGTCGCCGAAGGAGAACACGCCCCCGTCGGCCGCCACCAGCCAGTAGCCCAGGCCGGTCGGCGTGGTGGCCATCCCGACGATGGGGCTGTTCAGCTTGATGTCGCCCGTGGAGCCGAAGAAGCCGGCGTCGCCGAAGGCGAAGATCCCGCCGTCGGTGGCGACCAGCCAGTAGCCCTGGCCGCTCGGCGTCGTGGCCATGCCCACGATAGGCTTGT
>CAZCVW010000391.1:0-3088 GCA_964502185.1 uncultured Burkholderiales bacterium | reverse complement strand
GGGATCGCCGGAACCTGCCCGCCGCCGCCGCCGACCCCCGCCGCGGTCGCCGTCTTCGCCGGGGACCACGGAGTCGTCGCCGAAGGCGTCACCCCCTGGCCCCAGGAGGTCACCGCCCAGATGGTGGCCAACTTCCTCGCCGGCGGGGCGGCCATCAACGTGCTCGCCCGCCAGGCGGGAGCCACGGTGGTGGTGGTCGACGTGGGCGTGGCCACGCCGCTGCCCCCGTCCCATGTACGAGGCCCCGACGGCGGGCCTCCCTCTCCGCAACCAGGCAGGCTCATCGAGCGCCGGGTTGCTGCGGGCACCGCCAACCTGGCGGTGGAACCGGCCATGACGCTCGAGCAGTGCCGGGCCGCCCTCGACGTGGGCGTCGAGGTGGCCGACGCCCTGGTGGCGGAGGGCGCCCGGGCGCTCGTCACGGGCGACATGGGGATCGGCAACACGACGCCGGCCGCCGCCCTCATCGCCGCCCTCACCGGCCGGTGGCCGGAGGACGTGACGGGCCGGGGCACGGGGGTGGACGACGCCGGCTGGGCCCGAAAAGTCGCCGTGGTCACCCGGGCCCTGTCGCGGCACAAGGCGGCGGTGGCCGCCGGGCCCGAAGCGGCGCTGGCCGCCCTGGGCGGATTCGAACTGGCCGCGCTGGCCGGGTTCTCGGTGGCGGGGGCCGCCCGCGGCGTACCGGTGCTGATCGACGGCGTGATCGCCAACGCCGCTCTCCTCGTGGCCGATCAGTTGGTGCCGGGGGTGGCGGCCCGCTGCCTGGCGGGTCACCGCTCGGTGGAGCCAGGCGCCGCCATCGCCCTGGCCGTCCTTGGCCTGGAGCCGCTGCTCGACCTCGACCTGCGCCTCGGGGAAGGCACCGGTGCCTGCCTGGCGCTGCCGCTGGTGGAGGCCGCCGCCCGTATCCTGGCGGAGATGGCCACCTTTGACTCCGCCGGCGTGACCGACAAGGACATACCTGGGGACTGCGGCCGCGGTCCGGGGGGCACTTGAGCCGCTGGCGTCGCGACGCGGCCTCGCTGGGGAAAGCGCTGGCCCCACCGGCCGGTGAGCACGGCGGTGACGGCGAGCGGCTGGCGTCCACGCTCGGGGTCCACCCGAACGCCATCCTCGACCTGTCGGCCTCGCTGAACCCGGTCGCCCCCCCGGTGGCGGCCCGCGCCGCCCGGCGCCTCGATGCCCTCCTCCGCTATCCCGACGAGGACGAGGCGACCGCCGCCCTCGCCATCGCCCTGCGGATGGAGGCCGAGAGGGTCGTGCTGACCAACGGCGGAGCGGAGGCGATCGCGGTGGTGGCCGCCGAGGTGGGGGAGGGCTGGGTCGACGACCCCGAGTTTTCCCTCTACGCCCGGCACCTCCCCGTGAGGGAACCCGGAGCGGGGCGGTGGCGGTCCAACCCCAACAACCCCACCGGCGAGCTGGCCGGCTTCGACGAGCGGGCGGCGGTGTGGGACGAGGCCTTCTGGCCCCTGGCCACCGGCACCTGGACCCGGGGCGACGCCGAGCGGGGCTCGGTCGTGGTCGGGTCGCTGACGAAGCTCTTCGCCTGCCCCGGGCTCCGGATGGGCTACGTCCTCGCCCCCAATCCGAGCTTCGCCGAGCGGATCCGGCGGCGGCGGCCGGCCTGGTCGGTCGGCGGCCTGGCCTGCGCGCTGCTGCCGGGCCTGCTGGCGGAAGCGGATCTGCAGGGCTGGGCCTCGCAGGTGCGGACCTTGCGCGACTTGCTGTGCGACTCGCTCATCGACGCCGGCTTCACCCCGCAGGCGGCCGACGCTCCCTGGGTCCTGGTGCCCGGGGCGGGCGACTTACGGGAGCGCCTCGCCGGCCACGGCATCCTCATCCGGGATTGCGCCAGTTTCGGGATGCCGGGCACCATGCGCGTCGCCGTCCCCAGCTACGCCGGGCTCGACCGTCTGGCCGCCGCTCTGGAGGTGTGAGGGCATCCCGGGTCGCACGTCGGTGGCCGCCACCGCGCCGACGATGATGGTGGTGGCCACACCTACGTCGAGGCTCCCGGCCTGACCCAGGGTGGTGCGGACCTCCGACTGGTCCGGCCAGCCCGCCTCGGTGACGGCGGCCAGGGGAGTGTCGGGGTCGAGCCCGCCGGCCAGCAGTGCCTCGGCGATGCTGGCGATACGGGATGCGCCCATCAGGATGACGATTGTGTCCACCGCTCCGGCCAGGCGCCCCCAGTCCACCCCGGCGGGGCCGTGGGGGTCCTCCCGGCCGGTGACGATGGCCACCGAGCGGGCGATGTGCCGGTGGGTCACGGGTACGCCGATGGCCGCCGGCGCGGCGATCGCGGCGGTCACGCCGGGCACCACCGAGTAGGGCACACCGGCCGTCCGCAGCGCGATCGCCTCTTCGCCGCCCCGTCCGAAGACGAAGGGGTCGCCACCCTTCAGGCGGACCACCTCGCGCCCCGTCTGACCGAGGTCGACGAGCAGCTGGTTGATGCGTTCCTGCTGGACCGTCTTGCCGCCCGGGGTCTTACCCACGTCGATCAGCTCCGCCTGGCCGGCGACATCGAGGATGGCGGCGGAGACGAGCCGGTCGTGGACGACGACGTCGGCCCGGCGGAGGAGCTCGGCGGCCCGGACGGTGAGCAGGCCCGGATCGCCCGGGCCGGCCCCGACGAGGTGGACGGTCAAGTGCGATCCCGGTTCTCGGTCACAGTGCAAGCCAGGCGGGCCAAGGCGTTGACGGCGCCGGCGGCCACCGGGCTGCCCCCTCGACGGCCCTCGTTGGTGATCGACAGGCCGGCCAGTGGGCCCGCCCACAGCGCCGCCTTGGCCTCGGCCGCCCCGATGTAGCCGACGGGCAGGCCGACGACCGCCGCCGGTTCGACCCGGCCGGCGGCGTGCAGTTCGAGGAGGGCGGCGAGGGCGGTGGGGGCGTTGCCGAACACCCACAGCGCACCCACCGGATAGCGCTCGGCGGCGAGGCGGATGGCGGCGGCCGAGCGCGTGTCGCCCGGCGCGGCGACGGGCACCTCGTCCAAGAGACAGAGGGCGTTGGCCACGGACGGGATGCCGGCCACGACCATGCGGGCGTCGCACACGACCGGCGCCCCGCGGGCCAG
>CAZCVW010000390.1:0-3096 GCA_964502185.1 uncultured Burkholderiales bacterium | reverse complement strand
CCGTCGTGGCAGCGCCGGTGGCCGGCTTCGCCCCGAGCGGGTGGCGCCTCTTCCCCGGACCGGGGCAGCGGGCCCGGTGGGAGGGCCCCGACGGCTCCGAAGTCGACGTCGAGTACCACGTCGGCGAGCACACGCTCCGGATCACGATGGATGGGGTGGAGCACCAGGTCGGGGTGCGCGACGCCGGCGCCGACGGGGTCCGGGTGGGCCTCGACGGTCTTGAGTGGCCGTGCTCCGTCCACCACGCCCCCGACGGCACGGTGTGGGTGAACGACCCCCACGGCCAGACCCGCTGGGAGGAGATGCCCCGCCTGCCCGCCCCGGACGCGCCTGTCCCCGCGGGCGGGCCGGTGTCGGAGGTGCCCGGCACCGTCGTGGCCGTGTTGGTGAAGCCGGGCCAGTCCGTGTCCGCCGGTGACGCCCTGGTCGTTCTGGAAGCGATGAAGATCGAGCACCGCATCACCGCCCCGGCCGACGGCGTCGTCGACGAGATCCGCGTGGCCGTCGGTGATCGGGTCGACGCCCATCAGCTCCTCGTCGTGCTGGCCTGACGGGCGCTGGGGCATGGCCGTGGCCGACACCATCATCTGCGTGGACTGCGGCGGCACCTGTCACCGCCTGCCGCTCGATCCGCCCCAAGGCGGCTGGCAGGCCGGCGACATCGTGAGCTACCGCTGCGCCGACTGCATCGACATGTGGTACCTCGAAGTCGACGAAGAAGACCTCGACTGACGCCCACCCCGGCGGCTCGTACTACATGGGTTGCTGTCGCGCTCCGAGCCCCCACAGGGCCTTGAGCGCGACAGGAATTTCTTGCGGGGCGTTGCGATCTGAAGCGTGGCGGTACATTGGTTGCGTGGGCGATCAAGCCGCGGCAGAACGGTTGCGGGTGGCACTCGAAATGGCGGACGTGGGGATCGAACTCATGCGCCAGAATCTCCGTCGTGCCCACCCCGGGGCTTCTTCCATCGAGATTGAGGGCTTGTTGGCCGAATGGCTCGGCCGTCGTGCTGGAGCGGCGACCGGAGACTGCCCCGGGGTGTCGCGGAGTCTGGCCGTCGGGTGACGCTGGCCGACGTTCTGCGGGCCTCAGCCGGCGAACTGGAACGCCTCCGGACCTCGTTTGCCCTGATCGGCGGTTTGGCCGTTTCAGCCCGAACCGAACCGCGCTTCACGCGGGACATCGATCTGGCGGTGGCGGTCACTGACGATGACGATGCCGAACGCCGGGTGCACGGCCTGGTCACCGCCGGTTTCAGTATCGACTCCACGGTTGAACAGACAGCGAGAGGGCGGCTGGCGACGGTGCGGCTTCGCCCTCCTGGTGAAGCTGGCGGAGTGCTGGACCTGTTGTTTGCCTCGTCCGGCATCGAGCCGGAGATCGTCACCCGGGCGGAACCCTTGGAGATCCTGTCGGGGCTGACCGTCCCCGTAGCCCGCACGGGCGATTTGATCGCGCTGAAGCTTCTGGCCCGGGACGACGACGAGCGACCTCAGGACGCGCTGGATATCCGGGCGCTCGCTCGAGCGGCCGACGACGAGGACTGGGCCCTGGCCCGCACCGCCTGCCAGCAGATCAGCGACCGGGGATTCAATCGGGGGCGGGACCTGCTGAGCGCGCTCGATGCACTGATCCGCAGCTAAGTCGTCGGCTAGTCGGGGGGCCGTGCTGGCGTCGAGTCGCCGTCGACTAAACCTTGAGGACATGACCACCGTGGATCGCAAGCGCCCCCGGAGCCGGCTGCCGCAGAAGGTGCCGGAAGCCGAGGCGGTCGAGGATCTCCGCCGGGCGCTGATCTCCCGGGCCCTCGACGACCGGGAGATCACCCTCCAGAAGCAGAGCCGGGCCTACTTCCAGATCTCGGGTGCCGGCCACGAGGCGATGCTGACCGGCCTGGCCCGCTCGCTGCGGCCGGCCTACGACTGGTTCTTCCCCTACTACCGGGACCGCGCCCTCATGCTGGCGCTCGGGGTGACGCCGCTCGAGATCCTCCTGCAGGCCGTCGGTTCGGCCGAGGACCCGGCGTCGGGTGGGCGCCAGATGCCGTGCCACTGGGGGCACCGGGACACCAACATCGTCACGCAGTCGTCGGCCACCGGCTCGCAGTGCCTGCCGGCCGTCGGGTGCGCCGAGGCGATCCGCTACATCCAGGGCCGCACGCTGCCCGGCGCCACGGCCCATGGTGACGAGCTGGCCTACGTGTCGCTCGGGGAGGGCGCCACCAGCGAAGGCGAGTTCTGGGAGTCGCTCAACACGGCCTGCCGCCTCCACCTGCCCGTGCTGTTCCTGGTGGCCGACAACGGCTACGCCATCTCGGTGCGCTCCGAGGACCAGTCGCCCGCGCCCATCTCCGAGATGGTGCGCGGGTTCCGGGGCCTGGCCATCACCAAGATCGACGGGCGCGACTACTTCGCGGCCCGCGCCCTCGGCGCCAAGGCGGTGGCCCGGGTGAGGGCGGCCGAGGGCCCGGGGCTGATCCACGCCAAGGTGACCCGCCCCTACTCCCACTCGGCGGCCGACACCCAGTCGAAGTACCGCTCGGCGGCCGAGCTCGACGACGAACGGGCTCACGACCCGATCCGGCAGCTGGAGAAGGTCCTCCTCGACACCGGTGTGCTCGACGCCGAAGGGCTCGACCGGCTGCGGGCCGAGGCTCACGAGGAGGTGGCCGAAGCCGCCCGCCAGGCGCTGGCCGCCGCCCGGCCGGATCCGGCCACGGTGCTGGAGCACGTCTACGTCCGTCCGCCGATCCCGGTGCCGGCCGAACCGCCCGCCGCCGGGGAACCGGGCGCGGGCGAGGTGGTCGCCTTCGGGGAGGCGATCCGGCGGACGCTGGCCGAAGCCATGGCCGCCGACGAGCGCATCCGGGTCTTCGGCGAGGACGTGGCCGACGCCCCCGAGGAGCTGATGGAGCAGGTCGAGGGCAAGGGCGGTGTGTTCGGCACCACCCACGGCCTCCAGCGCACGTTCGGCATCGCCCGCTGCTACAACACCCCCCTGGCCGAGGCCAACATCGTCGGCCGGGCCGTCGGCCAGGCCATCCGCGGCCTGCGCCCCTCCCCGGAGATCCAGTTCTTCGACTACATCTGGCCGGC
>CAZCVW010000389.1:0-3106 GCA_964502185.1 uncultured Burkholderiales bacterium | reverse complement strand
TGGGGCCGGGGCGCCATCGACATGCTCAACCTGACGTCGACCATGGCGGTCGCCGTCCGCACCCTCGCCCGGGAAGGCTTCCGACCCCGCGGGACCCTGGTCTATCTGGCCGTGGCCGACGAGGAGGCGGGCGGTGTCCATGGCGCCCAGTGGCTGGCCGACAACGCAACCGATGCGGTCGGCTGCGACTACGTCATCACCGAGTCGGGCGGCATCGTCGACCGGGGCCGGACCGGGACGACGGTCACCATCACCGTGGCCGAGAAGGGCGTCGCCTGGCGCCAGCTGACGGTGCGGGGCTCGCCCGGCCACGGGTCGATGCCCTATGGGGTCGACAATGCCCTGGTGAAAGCGGCCGAGGTGGTGCGCCGCCTGGCTGCCTACCGGCCCGGAGCCCGGGTGGACGACCTCTGGCGGGGTTGGGTCATGAGCCACAACTTTGACGACGACCTCACCGCCGCACTGCTCGACCCCGGCCGCCTCGATGACGCCTTGGCCCGCCTCGAACCCCGGGCCGCCAAGTACGCCCACGCCTGCACCCACACCACCTTCTCACCCAACGTGGTGGCCGGCGGGGTGAAGACCAACGTGATCCCCGACGAGGTTCTCCTCGACGTCGACATCCGCACCCTCCCCGGAGAGGACGACGCGGCCGTGGCCGACCACCTGGCCGCCGCCCTGGGCGACCTGGCCGGCGAGGTGGAGGTGCAGCCCCTCCACTGGTCGGCCGGCGCCAGCCGCTCGGCGACCGCCAACCCGCTCTACGAGGTGCTGGGCCGGGTGGCGGCCGCCGCCCACCCCGGCGCCACCCTGCTACCCCGCATGACCGTTGGCGGCACCGACGCCCGGGTTTTCCGGGAGCGGGGTGCCGTGGCCTACGGGTTCGGCCTGTTCTCCCCGGCCGTCACCTACGAGGACCTCTCCACCCGCTTCCACGGCATCGACGAGCGGATCGACACCGAGTCGCTCCGCCTCTCCACCGACGCCTGGATCGCCGTCTGCCGCGAGTTCCTGGGCTGATAAATGCTGGGCTGATAAGTGCCGGGCACCGGCCGCTACCCTTGGCTCATGACCAGCGACCTCACACTGCGGGGCGTCTACGTCGCCGCAGTGACCCCTTTCGAGGCCGACGGCCGCGTTGCCGCGAGCGCCCTCGAAGGCTTGGTGTACGGGTACCTCGACGCCGGCGCGGCGGGCATCGTCGCCCTCGGCACGACGGCCGAGTCGGCCACCCTCGAGGCGGCCGAGAAGCAGACCGTCATCGACATCTGCTCGAAGGTCTGCGCCGAGCGAGGCGCCCAGCTCATCGTGGGGGCCGGAACCAACGCCACCGCCGCCTCGGTGGCGGCCGTGCAGGCCCTCGCCGGAACTCCGGCGCTGGTCGCCACCTTGTCGGTGGTCCCTTATTACGTGCGCCCGTCCGAGGCCGGCATCGTCGAGCACTTCAAGGCGCTGGCGGCGGCCAGCCCCGTCCCGCTCGTGGTCTACAACATCCCCTACCGGACGGGCCGGGCCCTCGGGTCGGCCTCCATCCTCAGCCTGGCCGACACGCCGAACATCGCCGGGCTCAAGCAGGCGGTGGGGGCGGTCGACCTCGACACCCTCGAGATCCTGGCCGGCGCCCCCGACGGGTTCTGCGTTCTCGGCGGCGACGACCCGTATCTCTTCCCCACGGTTCTCATGGGCGGCGCGGGCACGATCGCCGCGTCGGCCAACATCTGCACCGACCGGTTCGTGGCCATGATCGAATGCGGCCTGGCGGGCAAGCTCGACGAGGGCCGCGCCCTCTCGGAGACGCTGCTGCCGCTGGTCAAGGCTCTCTTCGCCGAGCCCAACCCGGCCGTGATCAAGGCTGTCCTGCACGCCCAGGGCGCCATCCCGACCCCCGATCTCCGCCTTCCCATGACGGCCGCGTCACCGGGGGCCGTCGCCACCGCCATGGCCGCCCTCGAGGGCGTCCAGCAAGGTGCCGCCCGATGATGCTGACCAAAAAGCAGACCCGCCTGCTGCTGGCCGCGTCCGCCTGGACGCTGTACGTCTGGATCAGCCGGATCGTGATCATGGCCGGAGGCGACGACTCAGTCGGCTTCAAGACGGTGCACATGGTGCTCGCCGCCGTCTCCATCGGCTTCGCCGTGGCCATCGGCCGGATCGGCCTCGCCGCCCGCCGGGCGGCGCGGGACCGGGCGCAGCCCGAGGGCCAGCAGGAGACCACCCCGGTAGGGTAAGCGGCATGGCGCTGCGCATTCCGGCGCGCGTGAATCGCGCCAGGCGCGGCCCTCGCGCGCCAGTTTCACTAGCGGCCGGCTTCGAAACCGCTGAACGCTCGGTTCAACAGCTCCTCCTGTTCGGCGTCGTGGATCGTCTGGGTGCCGGAGGCGGGGCTGCCGCTCTCCTCCCGGGCGATGTGCTTCAGGTCGCCGTTCTCTCCCAGCAGCCGGTGCAGCCGGGAGTGGACGAAGGACCAGGCGCCCATGTTCTCCGGCTCCTCCTGGACCCAGACCACCTCTACCCCGGGGTAGGCCTCGAGCGCGCTCCGGAGCTCGTCGGTCGGGAACGGATAGAGCTGCTCCAGGCGCAGCACAGCGGCGGGCAACCCGTCCTTGTTCCGACGTTCGATCAGCTCGTGGCCGAGCTTGCCGGTGCACAGGACCACCCTGCGTGCTGTCTGTTCGGGGGACGCCCCCGCACCCCCGGCGGCCGGCGGGCTCGGGTCGGCCAGCACCGCGTGGAATTCGCCGGAGACCAGTTCGTCGACGGCCGAGCGGGAGGCGGGCATCCGCAGGTACCGCTTGGGGGTCATGACCACCAGTGGCTTGCGGGGCCGGGTCAACGCCTGGCGCCGGAGCAGGTGGAAGTACTGGGCGGCGGTCGAGGGGTAGGCGACGCGGATGTTCTCCTCGGCGCAACCGGTGAGGAAGCGCTCGAGCTGGGCGCTGGAGTGGTCGGGTCCCTGGCCCTCGAACCCGTGGGGCAGGAGCAGCACCAGGCCGGACTGCTGCCCCCACTTGTCCTCGGCGGCCATGATGAACTGGTCGATGATGATCTGGCCGCCGTTCACGAAGTCGCCGAACTGCGCCTCCCAGAGCACCAGCGCGTCGGGGTG
>CAZCVW010000388.1:0-3119 GCA_964502185.1 uncultured Burkholderiales bacterium | reverse complement strand
GGCCGGCGGCTGGGGCGCCGCCGGGTGCGCCGGAGGAGCAGGGCTCTCTGCCGCCGATCCGGCCGGGGGAGCGGTCGGGGTCGACGTGGGGGGAGGGGGCTCTGACTCCTGTGGGTGAACTTCGACGCAGCCCTGCTTGCTGACCCAGGTGGCGCTGGTGGCCTCGCCGACGGGGTCGCCCGACAGCAGGGTGCGGTGGCAGATGACCGTGCCGTTGAAGAGGCCGTTGGGCACGTTGTAGCGATGCTCGAAGGCACCGTCGTCGACGGGCGGGTCTTCGAGTCCCGACAGGGTGTCGCTCAGCGCGCCGTCGACCTCCACGCAGCCGACGACGGCCGAGAGCGAGTCCCACTGGCTCGCCGCCCAGGAGGCGGACAGGCGGACAAGCTGGCCGGGCGTGGCGTCGGACCGGGGGGCTGGGTCCATGGCCATCTGGAGGCGGGGATCGGTGGGGGCGTCGAAGGCGGTGGCACACAGGTCGGCAGCCGAGGGAGCGGCGGACGGGGGAGCAGTCTGCGCGCCGGCGGGGGCGATGGCGGCGAAGCCACCAAATGCGCCAACCAGCGGAAGCAGCACCAAGCGGGGGAAAGTGCTCATGCCCAGACATTCCCGCGGCAACGACGAGGTTCCTGCTCCACGTGAAGGTTGTCAACACACCGCAACGTTGGTGAGCACGCTCCGTAACATGGCCGCGCCCGTAGACTCCTCCCTCATGTCCGAACCGGAGATGCCCAAGGCCTACGACCCCGCCGCCGCCGAGGCGCGCTGGTACGAGGCGTGGGAGTCGTCCGGGGCGTTCCGCCCCGAGGTGAACGAGGCCGGAGAGCCGTTCTGCATCGTGATCCCGCCGCCCAACGTCACGGGCTCGCTGCACATGGGGCATGCCTTCGAGCACTCGCTGATCGACGCCACCATCCGGCGCAAGCGCATGCAGGGCTACGCCGCCCTGTGGTTGCCCGGCACCGACCACGCCGGGATCGCCACGCAGAACGTGGTGGAGCGCGAGCTGGCCAAAGAAGGGCTCGACCGCCACGAGATCGGCCGGGAGGCGTTCGTCGAGCGGGTCTGGCGCTGGAAGGAGACCTCGGGCGGCCAGATCACCCAGCAGATGCGGCGCATGGGCGCCTCCTGCGACTGGAGCCGCGAGCGCTTCACCATGGACGAGGGCTGCTCCCGGGCCGTGCGGGTCGTGTTCGTCCGCCTCTACGAGCAGGGCCTCATCTACCGGGCCAACCGGATCATCAACTGGTGTCCGCGGTGCCACACCGCCCTGTCCGACATCGAGGTCGAGCACGAGGAGGCGGACGGCGAACTCGTTTACATCCGCTACCCGTTCGCGGCGCCTGTGAGTTCGGCTGGGAGTTCGGCTGGGAGTTCGGCCGGCGAGGGCTTCATCACCGTGGCCACCACCCGGCCCGAGACCATGCTCGGCGACACCGGCGTGGCCGTGCATCCCTCCGACGAGCGCTACGCATCCGCCATCGGGCGCACCCTGGCGCTGCCCCTCGTCGGCCGGGAGATCCCGGTGGTGGCCGACGAGGCGGTCGACCCCGCGTTCGGGACGGGCGCCGTGAAAGTCACGCCCGCCCACGACCCCAACGACTTCGACATCGCGGCCCGCACCGGGTTGCCGGCCATCGACATCTTCACCGACAGCGCCGTGGTCAACGACGCAGGCGGCCGGTTCGCCGGCCTCGCCCGCTACGCGGCCCGCGATGCCGTGAAGGAGGCGCTCCGGGAGGAAGGTCTCATCGAGCGCATCGACGAGCACCGCCACGCCGTGGGCCACTGCTACCGCTGCCACACCGTCGTCGAGCCCCGCCTGTCCCTGCAATGGTTCGTGAAGTCGAAGCCCCTGGCCGGCCCGGCGGTGGAGGCGGTGCGGGACGACCGGACGCAGTTCATCCCGGAGCGCTGGGAGAAGCTCTACTTCGACTGGCTGGAAAACCTCCGCGACTGGTGCGTCTCCCGCCAGATCTGGTGGGGGCACCGCATCCCCGCCTGGTACTGCCGGGACTGCGGATCGGTCAACGTGTCGGTGGAGGACCCGACGTCGTGCGGGTCGTGCATGTCGTCCGACCTGACCCAGGACGAGGACGTGCTCGACACGTGGTTCTCGTCCGCCCTGTGGCCCTTCACCACGCTGGGCTGGCCCGACCAGACCGACGACCTCGCCCGCTTCTATCCCAATGCCATGCTCCACACCGGGTTCGACATCATCTACTTCTGGGTCGCCCGGATGATGCAGATGGGCCTGCAGTTCCAGGGCGACGTGCCCTTTCGCGAGGTGGCCATCCACGGCCTCGTGCGCGACGCCGAGGGCCGCAAGATGTCGAAGTCGTACGGCAACGTCGTCGACCCGCTCGAACTGGCGGACCGCTACGGCGCCGACGCACTGCGCTTCGCCCTGGTCCGGGCGGCCAGCCCCGGCCACGACGTGCCCCTGGCCGAGGAGTGGGTCGAGGGCGGCCGCCACTTCGTCAACAAGCTGTGGAACGCGTCCCGGTTCGTGGCCATGAACCTCGACGGGAGGCCGCTGGCCGAACTCGACCAGGCGGGACAGGTGGGGGACACCCCCGGACCCCCGGGCGACGCCGGCGAGAGCGCCACCCTGTCTCTTCCCGAACGCTGGATCCTGTCCCGTCTCGGCCAGGTGGCCGCGGCCGTGGACCAGGGCTTCGAGCGCTACGACTTCGCCGAAGGCGTCCAGAAGCTGCAGGCCTTCACCTGGGGTGAGTTCTGCGACTGGTACCTGGAACTGGCCAAGCTGCCGCTGGCGGCCGGCGGCGTGGAGCGGGAGCGCACGCAGCGGGTCCTGGCCACCGTCACCTCGGGGATCCTCCGGCTGCTCCACCCGACCGTCCCCTTCGTGACCGAGGAGCTCTGGCACCGTCTCGGGGGGAACCACCTTCTGGCCACCGCCGCCTGGCCCGACCCCTCCGCCTACCGGACCGACCCCGAGGCCGACGCGGCCATGGCCGGCGTCATCGAGATCGTCTCCGCCATCCGCCGGTTCCGCTCCGAGCTCCGCATCGCCCCGTCCGCCCGGCTGCGGGCGCGGGTGGCGGCGGCCCACCCGGAGCAGGCGGCCAGCCTCGAAGCGCTCCACGCCCAGGTGC
>CAZCVW010000387.1:0-3128 GCA_964502185.1 uncultured Burkholderiales bacterium | reverse complement strand
ATGGTGATGCCCCGCTCCCGCTCGATGTCCATCGAGTCGAGGTACTGCTCGCGCATGTCGCGGGCGTCGACCGCATCGGTGTATTCGAGCAGCCGGTCGGCCAGCGTCGACTTGCCGTGGTCGATATGGGCGATGATCGAGATGTTGCGGATGGACTCGGGGGCCGTCACGGCAGTTAAGGTAACCGCCGTACTGATCGATCACGCCGGGGACACCCCGGACCTTGGGCATGGAGCAGTGATGGCGAACATCAAGAGCCAGATCAAGCGGAACCGCCAGAACGAGGTCCGCCGTCTGCGGAACAAGGCGGTCAAGTCGGAGCTGAAGACCCGTATCAAGCGGGCCGACGAGGGCGCCGCCACCGGGGCGGAGGACGCCACCGCCAGAATCACCCGGGCCGTCAAGGCGCTCGACAAGGCCGCCGCCAAGGGGATCATCCACAAGAACCAGGCCGCCAAACGCAAGTCGAAGCTCATGAAGCGCGTGGCCAAGGCCGACGTAGCTTCCTAGTTCCGTTACCTCCGCCGGCCTCGGGCGGGTGTCGAGCCCGCTCCGGCGCGCCGGGAGATGCCCGCCAGGCGGGCGACCAGCACGTCGAGCACGGCGTCTTCGGGGACCGCCGTCGCTCCTCGGAGGTCCAGATCGGCTTTGGCCAAGAACCCGTAGGCCTCCCGTATCCCGGCGTAGCCCAACCGGCGCGATTGGGTGAGCGCCAGCTTGGCCGGGTACGGCTTGACCTTGCCCGAAAGCGCGGCGACGGCTTCCGACTCACCGGCGATGGACGGGTCGTCGAGGCGGAGAAGCTGCTGGTAGCGGCGATGGAGCAGCACCATTACCTGGAGCGGGTGGAAGCCCGAACCGGTCAGCCGGTGCAGTACCTCGAGGGCACCCTCGGTGTCACCCTTGTCGATTGCTCCCGTCAGATGGAAGGGCGCGACGGACCCCGATGTCCCGAGGTAGGGCTCCACGTCGTCGACGTCGAGGCGGACGCCGGGCCCGTGGGTGGAGGCCAGGAGGTCGAGGAGGCCCGGAACCCGCCCGGCGTCGTCGCCGAACCACTCCGCCACCCGCCGGGCGGCAGCCGGGGTGAGGTCGACGCCGGTCCGGCGCAAGGCGGCGGCGAGGGCGTCGGCCGTCTTCTCGGACTCGGTGCGCACCTCCCGGCCGCCCGCCGCCTTCACGGCCTTGGTCAGGGCCACGGGAATCCGTCCCCCGCCGCCCACGAGCACGAGGGCGGTGGTGGGCGACGGGTCCGCCAGGTAACGGACGACGGCTTCGGCCTCGGCCGTGGTCAACAACCCGACGTCCCGGAGCACGACGACGCGCCGGTCGGTTCCGAACGGCGGTGTGGAGGCGGCGTTGAGGGCGGCGGCCAGCACCGGGCCGCGGGAATCGCCGCCGTCGCTGTCGTCCGGTCCCTTGGCGTCGCCGGCTTTGGCCAGGGTGAAGTCCTCGAGGGCGAGGCTGGCGTCGTCGTCGCCGAGGAGCTCGGCCACCAGCGTCCGCAGGGCCTCGCCGCGGAGCGTCGGGTCGTCACCGAGGATGAGGAAGACGGCGGGCGCCGGCTTGCTCACGAGCCGGCCCGCGGCCGACTCTTGGGGGCTTCGAGCAGGCGTTCGACCATCCGCACGACCCGGACGCTACCGGCCACGTCGTGCACGCGGACGATCCGGCAGCCCCGGGCCACGCCGTAGGCGGTGGCCGCCAGGGAGGCGTCGCGGCGGGCGCCGACGGCCCGGTCGAGGAGGACGCCGAGGAACGTCTTGTTGGAGGCGGACAGCAACAGCGGGTAGCCGAGGCCGGCCAGCCGGGTGCTCTCCCGCAGGAGCACCGCACTCTGGGCGGCGGTCTTGCCGAGGTCGAGCCCGGCGTCGAGGACGATCTGATCCCGCCCGACGCCGGCCGCGAGGGCCCGCTCGGCCCGTTCGGCGAGGAAGGCGGCCACGTCGGCGACGAGGTCGTCGTAGTGCGGCTCGGGGTCCCGGACGCGGGGCCGGAGCCGGATGTGGGTGGCCACCACCGTCGCGTCGTGCCGGGCCGCGGTGGCCAGGTAGTCGGGATCGGCGAAGCCGCTGATGTCGTTGGCGACGACGGCGCCGACCGCGCAGGCCGCGTCGAGGACCCTGGCGTTCCAGGTGTCAACCGACAGCGGCACGTCGAACCGGGCCGCCAGGGCGGCCAGGGGCGGGACCACCCGGTCGAGCTCCTCGGCTTCGGAAACCTCCGGGCCCGGCCCCGCCTTCACGCTGCCGACGTCGAGGAGGTCCGCCCCGTCCGCCACCAGGGCGTCGGCCCGCCGGAGGAGCGCATCCAGGGCGAACGTGGCGCCCTGGTCGTAGAACGAATCCGGGGTGCGGTTGAGGATGCCCATGACCAGGGTACGGGAGGTGAGGTCGTAGCGGCGGGACCCGAGGCGGAACTCCATCAGGGCCGGGAGCGTACCGATACTGTGTCCCCATGAGCCGACTCGCCTTCCCGGTCCTGCCCGGCGGTCCGGGCGTGGCCGCGCTCGTGATCCGGTCGGTGGTCGGCCCGGTGCTGGCCTACCACGGGTACCGCAAGATCGACGGTGGCGTGGACAGCTTCGTCAACTTCGTGCGGGACCAGGTCGACGTGCCGCTGCCCACGCTGGTCTCCTATGCCGTCGTCGTGATCGAACTCGTCGGCGGCCTGTGCCTGCTCATCGGGTTGCTGACCCGGCTGTGGGCCCTGCTCGTGGCCGTCCAGATGCTGGCCATCACCTTCATCGTCAAGGGCGACCTCGGGCTGATCGCCCCAGCAGGCGGCGGGCCAGGGTTCG
The DNA here is from genome assembly GCA_964502185.1 of uncultured Burkholderiales bacterium. Lineage (GTDB taxonomy): Bacteria > Actinomycetota > Acidimicrobiia > IMCC26256 > BP-133 > CAZCVW01. The sequence goes on along the minus strand of CAZCVW010000387.1, from coordinate 328 downwards.
AGCTCGACCTTGTCATCGGCGCGGCGGCGTTGGCGCTGTTCCTCATCGGGCCCGGTCCCTCTTCGCTGGATCGTGTGCTCGGTGTCGACGGCCGAGAGCCGGACAGGGCGGCCGCCTGAGGGCGACGCCGGCGGCCACGGCGGCCAAGACCACAGCGGCCAGCGTGACCACCGCGGCCAGCGCGACCACGAGGGTTCGGCCCGACACCGCCACCGGCCAGCGCGCCGCCCAGAGCGCCACCGTCCGGACGTAGGCGGCCAGGAGACCGGCGGGCCATCCGAGCGGGACGGCCAGCTCCGGCGACCAGGCGGCGAGGACCCCGCCGGTG
>CAZCVW010000386.1:0-3128 GCA_964502185.1 uncultured Burkholderiales bacterium | reverse complement strand
GATCGAGGCGGTGGCGTAAGAAGCGGCGTTGGCCCCGCTGACGGCACCGGCCAGGGCCGATTCGCCGATGGCCAGGGCCGCCTCCGCCGCTTCGGGGCTCTCGGCCCGGGCTGCCAACACGCAGTCGTTGGCACTCGCCTGGGCCAGCTCCGGGTCGTCGAACCCCTCGGCGCCCAGTGTGGCGACGTTGGCCGGCGTGGCCATGGCCGCCGCCGCCCAGTCGACCCCGTCCGCCTCTCGCATGGCCCGGGCGGCCGAGAGTTGGAGGACCGAGTCCACGTAGGAGTCCTTGAGCAGGCGCAGGGTGCGGTTCATGTCGCCGAACTTTCTCATGGTTGACGGCTGTGTCGTATAGTAAACTATCCGACTCCAATCGTCTCGGAACTGGCGGGAGGGAGGTCTCTTGGCCGTCGACATCGCCACGCTGATCACCGAAGTGCAGAGCTACGGCCTGCGCGTCGAGACGCCGGTCGACTCCCGCCGCGGCGGCGCCGGCCCCTCCGACTCCGGAATGCTCTGGATCGAAGGCGTTGCGGTCACCGCTCCCACCCAGGCCTCCTGGGTTCAGCTCTCGCCGTACACGCTGCAGACCGAGGACGACGGCCTGGCCATCTACCGCGACGGCGTCCGCCTGGCCGGCGCGTCGACCAGCCGGCGACCCCGCTTCTACGACATGACCACCGAGGACGGCATCCCCTACTGGAAGATCGCTCTCCTCCACCTCGACTCGCTGGCCAGCACCGTGCTCCAGACCTGCGCCTACTGGGGCAACGACGACCAGTGCGCCTTCTGCGGGATCGGCGTATCGCTGACGGACGGCCGCACCATCGCCAAGAAGCGGCCCGAGCAGCTGGCCGAGGTGGCCGTGGCCGCCAAGGAACTCGACGGCGCGGTCGACGCCACCCTGACCACCGGCAGCACCTCGGCGCCCGACAAGGGCGCCCTCTACGTGGCCCGCTGCGGGGCGGCCGTGAAGGAAGCGGCCGGTCTGCCCGTCGAGGTGCAGTTCGAGCCGCCGGCCGACCTGGACGTCATCGACCGTGTGGCCGACATGGGGATCGACTCGGTGGGAATCCACGTCGAGTCGTTTGATCCCGCCGTGCTGGCCCGGGTCGCCCCGGCCAAGGCCCGGACGGGGATCGAGGGCTACTTCGCCGCCTGGGAACGGGCGGTGGCCCGCTTCGGGGCGGGCCAGGTGTCGACCTACGTCATCCTCGGCATGGGCGAAGACCTCGACCTCACCGTCGAGAACTGCAAGCGGGCGGCCGACCTCGGCGTCTATCCCTTCATCGTCCCGCTGCGGCCGGTGGCCGGGAGCCTCATGGCCGGCTGGCTCCCCCCCGGCGCCCGGTACATGGACACCGTCTACCGCCAGGTCGTGCCGTACCTCACCGCCCGGGGCCTCGGCGCGTCGGACGTGGCCGCCGGATGCGCCCGGTGCCAGGGCTGTTCGGCCATGGGCGCGATCGAGCGCAGTGTCCCCGTCACCCTGAGAAGGACGAAGCCATGAGCCCGACGGCCGAGAAGCGCCGGGCGGCGCTGTCCTGCCGGGCCGTGCTCACCGCCGAGGAGGCGGCTGTTCACCACCGCATCCGCCACGAGGTGTTCGTCACCGAACAGCAGATCTTCTCCGGCTCGGACCGCGACCACCACGACGACGAGGCGGCCACCATCCGGGTGCTCGGGTTCGCCGGGCCGGTGGCGGCCGGCACCGTCCGGCTCTACCCGCTCGACGTGGCCGGACTGTGGCAGGGGGACCGCCTCGCCGTCCGGCCCGGCTTCCGGGACCATTGGCTGGGCAAGCCCCTCGTCCTGTTCGCGGTCGCCGCCGCCGGCCGCCTCGGAGGCCGGGAGATGCTGGCCCGGGTCCAGGTCGACAACGTCCGGTTCTTCGAACGCCTCGGGTGGCGGCGCCGGGGCGAGGTCGAGATCTATGTCGGCCATCCCCACCAACTGATGGCTATTGAACTTGGCCCCGGCGAACTTGGCCCCGGGCAGGACCGGGCATGACCCAAACCGAGGGCCGCCGTCTCGTCCTGCCCGACGACGTCGCCGTGGTCAACGCCGGCCTGTCTCTCTTCGCGGACGCCATCCGGGACCAGGGCCGCCCGGTGGTCGACATCGAGTGGCGCATCCCCGCCGGGGGCGACACCGAGGCCATCGCGGCCCTCCGGCGCCTCTACGGGCCTCGGGCCGAGGCGATCGACGCCGCCAACGCCGAGGTGGTCCGCCGCCTCGACCAGGGCGTCCCCATGCTGGTCGGGCTCGAGCCCGCCGCCGGCGTCGTGCCCGACCTGGGCGAGCGGACCATCCTGCACTGCGGGCCGCCGATCGACTGGGCCGGCGTGGCCGACCCGCTCCGGCGGTCCATCCGGGCCGCCGTCGTGGCCGAGGGTTGGGCGGAGACGCCGGAGGAGGCAGGGCGCCGGGTCGAAGCCGGCGAGGTGCAACTCGAGCCGGCCAACCACCATCTGACGGTGCTGCCCATGGCCACGGCCATCGGGCCGTCCGCCTACGTGTGGGTGGTGGAGAACAACGAGGGCGGCACCCGGGGCTTCTCCGCCATCAACCAGGGGCCGGGCGAGGTGCCCTGGTTCGGGCGGGAGACGCCCGCGGCCATCGCCCGGCTCGTCTTCCTCCGGGAGGTCGCCGGGCCCCTGCTGGCCGAGGTGCTGGAGCGGGCCGGGCCGATCGACGTCTTCGCCCTGGCCGCCCAGGGCCTCCAGATGGGCGACGACGTCCACATGCGGGCCCAGGCCACCACCAACATCCTCGTCCGCCTGCTGCTCCCCCACCTCCTGCGCCTGGAGTCACCCCGGCGCGGCGAACTCGGAGAGTTTCTGGGGGCCAACCACCTGTTCTTCCTGAACCTGGCCATGGCCGGCGCCCGGTCGCTCACCGAGTGGGCCGGCCAGGTGGAGGGGTCCAGCATCGTGACCGGCATGGCCCGCAACGGCACGACCTTCGGCGTGCGCCTTCCGGGTTCGCACGAGTGGCACATCGCCCCCGCCCCGCCCGTCGAGCACGCCCTCTACTACGCCGGGCAGGGGCCGGAGACGAGCGCCCCCGACATCGGCGACAGCGCCCTGCTGGAACTGGTCGGGCTCGGCGGGCCGGCCGGGGCGGCG
>CAZCVW010000385.1:0-3129 GCA_964502185.1 uncultured Burkholderiales bacterium | reverse complement strand
CCGGAGCGACGGTCGCCGCTCCGGGCACGAGCCCGTCCACCGCCGCCAGCGGGCCGGTGGTCTCGGTGGCGGCCGACTGCGCCGGCGGAACCCTGCAGGACGGCAACACCGCCTACTCGCCCCCCTGCCTCAAGTGGAACGCCACCGACAACGGAGGCACCACCACCCGGGGCGTGAGCAAGGACGAGATCATCGTCACCATGCGGGAGGACGGCGAGAGCGGCGGGGGCGACGAGGACAGCGAACTGGCCAAGGAGGCCAAGGCGCGTGGCCTCACCGACACCGAAGCCGACCGGGTCCGCACGAGGGAGGCGCTCCTCGAGTACTTCAACACCCACTACCAGACGTACGGCCGCAAGGTGAAGCTCGTCACCTACAAGGGCCGGGGCAGCGCCATCAAGGAGTTCGGCGGCGGCGGGCAGGAGGAGGCCAACGCCGATGCCCTCAAGGTGGGCCAGGAGATCGGCGCGTTCGCCGACCTCTCGGCCATGACCCAGCCCTACCTCGACGCTCTCGTCCGCCAGAAGGTCGTGTCCTTCGGCGGGCTCCACCTTCCGTCGAGCTACTACCAGGCCCGGGCGCCCTACGCCTGGGGCCAGTTGATCGACTGCACCACCCTCATCGAGAACGCCACCGACCTGATCGCCAAGCGGTTCAAGGCCGGCCAGCCGGCGGCCCGGTCGGGCAGCGCGTCGATGCGGGAGAAGCCGCGCAAGTACGGGCTGCTGGTGCCCGACGATCCGGTGTACCGCTCCTGCGCCGACGAGGGGCGACCCCGCCTGCGGGCGGCCGGCATCGAGATCGCCAAGGAGATCAACTACGCGCTCGACTTCTCCAAGATGCAGCAGGAGACGCCGAACATGGTGGCCCAGCTCAAGCAGGCGGGCGTCACCACCGTGATCCTGGTCACCGACCCGGCACTCCCCTACTTCCTCACAGGGGCGGCCACCCAGCAGGACTACTGGCCGGAGTGGGTCATCAGCGGCACGGCCTTTACCGACATCGACGTCGTCGGCCAGTTCTACGACCAGGACCAGTGGCAGTTCGCCGCCGGCCAGAGCTTCATCGCCGACCTCTTCCAGGGTCAGGACTCGGAGTCGTACCGGGCCTACAAGGCGGTCCGCCCCGACGAGCCCGCCATCACCCGGGACATGTACTACTTCCCGCTGCTCATGCTCTTCATCGGGATCGAGATGGCCGGGCCGAACCTCACGCCCGCCACTTTCCAGGCGGGGATGTTCTCCTACCCGCCCCGAAACGGGTCGCTGGGCCGGTGGAGCTTCTCGGCCGGCACGCCGGAGCGGCCGGGCGACTACACCGCCGTCGACGATGCCCGGGAGATCTACTACGACCGCAACGGGATCTCGCCCTTCAACGGCAAACCCGGACGCTTCGTGACCCTCCACGGCGGGCGCCGGTTCCGGGGTGCTTCCTGGCCCGCCGAGGCTCCCGCCATCCCCATACCGCCGGCCGTCGCACCGTGAGCCTCTCACTGTGACACTCACACCCAGGCGTCTCGCCGCCATCGCCGGCGCGGTGGCGGCGTGGCCCGTCCTGGCCGCCCTGCTCCCGGAAGGGCTGCCGGCCGGTGTCGTCCTCCAGGGCGTGGTGCTGGGGTCGCTGACCGGCCTCTCGGCGGTGGGCCTCGTCCTCGTCCACCGGGCCTGCCGCATCGTCAACTTCGCCCAGGCCGCCCTCGGTTCGGTCGCCGCGATGCTTGCCACCCAGCTGTTCCAGGCGAAGGACTGGAACTACTTCGCCGCCCTCGGCGCCGGCCTCCTCGTCGCCGCCCTGACCGGCGCGCTGGCCGACCGCCTCGTCATCCAGCGCTTCTTCTGGGCTCCCCGCCTCGTGCTCACCGTGGCCACCATCGGGCTGGCCCAGGTGCTCTCCGGCGTCGAGTTGACACTGCCCCGCCTCTTCGGCCGGACGGGCCTGCTCGGCGGGCTCCAGGGCGGCTTCGAGACGCCCGTCAACGTCAAGTTCAGCGTTGCCCCGCTGCAGTTCTCCGGGGCCCACGTGATGGTGCTGGTGGTCGTGCCGTTGGTCCTGGCCGGGCTGGTGCTGTTCCTGCGCCGGAGCGCGCTGGGTATCGGCATCCGGGCCTCCGCCGCCAACGGGGAGCGGGCCATGCTGCTCGGCATCCCCGTCCGGCGGCTCTCGACGCTGGTGTGGGCCGTGGCCGCCACCCTCTCCGCCCTCTCCGCCATGCTGGCCGCCCCCCTCGTCGGTCAGGGCAGCGGCGCCGCCGGACCCGCCCTGCTGCTGCCGGCGCTGGCCGCCGCGGTGCTGGCCCGCATGGAGAGCCTGCCCGTCGCCATGGGCGCCGGCGTGGGCGTCGGCATCTTCCAGCAGGCGGTGTTCTGGAACACTTCCCGCTCCAGCTACGTCGACGTCGGCCTCCTCGGCGCCGTGCTCGCCGGCCTGCTCATCCAGCGGTCGAAGCTGTCCCGGGCCGACGACGCGCTCGGGGCCAGCTGGTCGGCGGCGGGCGAAACGGCGCCGTGCCCGAGCGTGCTCGCCCGCCTGCCCGAGGTCGTCTGGGGGCGCCGGGCCCTCTACGCCGGCGCGCTCGCCTTCGCCGTGTGGCTGCCCAGCCAGGCCACCCCCAGCCAGATCAGCCTGCTCGGCTCGGTCACCCTCGTCTACGCCATCGTGGCCGTCTCCCTCGTCGTGCTGACGGGCTGGGCGGGCCAGATCAGCCTAGGTCAGTTCGCCATCGCCGGTCTCGGGGCGGTCGTCACCGGCGATCTCATCTCCAAGACCGGGGCCGACCTCCTCTTCGCCCTGCTCGGCGGATCCTTCGCCGGGCTCGTCACGGCGCTCCTCATCGGGCTGCCCGCCCTGCGGGTCCGGGGGCTGTTCCTGGGCGTGGCCACCCTGGCCTTCGCCGTACCCCTGTCCAGCTTCGCCCTCAACCCGGCCAACTTCCCCGGTCTCATCCCGACCCAGGTCGAACGGGCCGTGCTGCTGTCCCGCTTCGACCTCCACGACGAGCGCACCCTCTACTACTTCTGCCTCACGGTGCTGGTGGTGGTCCTCGCCCTGGTGGCCGGCATCCGCCGGACCCGCCCGGGCCGGGCCATGGTGGCCGTGCGGGACAACGAACGGGCGGCCCAGGCCCGGGGC
>CAZCVW010000384.1:0-3142 GCA_964502185.1 uncultured Burkholderiales bacterium | reverse complement strand
GGGTCACCGGCCGCCTCGTCGCCCCCGCCGAGCGGGTGGCGGCCGCCACTGCCGCCCTCACCGCCTGGCGGGCCGCCCTGGCCAAGGAGGAGGGCAAGCCCGCCTACGTGTACCTGTCCAACGCCCACATCGCCGATATCGCCGAGCGCGACCCGGACACCACCGCCCGCCTGGCCCGCTGCGCCGGTATCGGCCCGGCCAAGCTCGAGACCTACGGCGACGTCCTGCTCACGCTCCTCGACGACTTGTAAGCCGCCTGGCCGATCAGCACGCCCGGGTCGACTGCAGTACGCCGGCCGCGTCCACCAGGGAGGCGGTGTCGCCGGTGTTGTTCCAGACGGGCGCGTTGGTCCACGCCAGTTCGCCAGGGGCGGGAGGGCCGTCGCTCTTGACGCTGACCGACGCGCCCGCGGCGAGCGTGTGCCCGGCCGGGAAGCTGAAGGTGTGCTTGGTGCCCTCGTCGTGGATCGTCCACCCGGTCAGGTCCACGGCCGCAGAGCCGCCGTTGGCGACGGTGACGCGCTCGCCCTGGCAGTCGAGGGCGGTCACCGACAGGCTGCCCCCGGACGGCGGGCTGTCCGGCCGCGTCGTGCTGGTGGTCGCCACCGGGGCCGACGAAGGGGCCGGGACGGGCGGGGCGGGCGCCGGCTGGGAACCGCAGGTGTCGAGCGCCGTGTGCAGGGCCGAGACCTCGGGCTGGTCGGCCGACAGGTCCCAACGAACCTTGACCGCGGCCCAGTCCCGGGCGAACTGGCACCACGACTCCCGGCGGGGCGGCATCCATTCGGCGGGGTCCTGGTCGCTCTTGTGTTGGTTGGAGAGCGAGGAGACGGCGATGAGCGACCCGGCGAAGCCGAGGTCGTTGGCGAAGTCGCGGCGGCGGCTCACGTCCCACGCCGACGCCCCCGAATCCCACGCCTCGGCCAGGGCCACGACGTGGTCGATCTCGATGTCGCCCGGTTCCTCGGTGGTCACCCCGTCGTAGACGGACAGCCAGTCCCCGGCCACGACCTTGCAGCCGTATGGGTCGACTTGCGCCGGTGTGAGCGACTCGGCGATCAGCACCTCTTCCCGGGTGTTGCACCCGTCTCCGTCGGCGTCGATCCAGCTCGAGAACAGCTCCCGCTTGTATCCCGCCCGCACCGGTTCGGGCGCCACCCGCACCTGCGCGAGCAGGGCGGCGTCGCCGGAGGAGGCCGGACCGGGAGTGGTCGTGGTCGTCGCCGGAGGGGCGGCCGTGGTGGTCGTGTCCCGGATCTCGCCGTGCTGGGCCAAAGGCTCCCGCTCGTCGCTTGAGCCGCCGGCGGCGGCGGCGACCACCCAGGCGAGGATGGCGGCGACGAGGAGCCAGATCAGGCCCTGGATCCACGCCGGCAGCCGCCGGAACCGGGCCCATTGACTTGACAGCACCACAGACTCCCTTTCGCAGGGTATTGCAGCGCGGTGATCGTCCAATCGGGTTGTCCACCTTGAGCGCTTGTGAACGCTTGGGTGCCCCTTCCAGGCGAATTGCACCCCGGGAGCCGGTAGGGCCCGAACGGCGGTAGGGTGACCGACCTCGGGCCGGCGATGCTCCCGGCCCTTTCGGAGGTGAGATGGCGACCGAACGACCTGGTGCGATGACCTTTCGCGGTCAGCCCCTGACGCTCGTCGGCGACGAGGTCAAGGTGGGCGACAGCGCTCCCGACTTCACCGCCCTCGACACCGGTCTGGCCCCCTACTCGCTGGCCGACGGCAAGGGGACCGTGCGGATCCTCAACATCGTCGTGTCCCTCGACACGCCCGTGTGCGAGGCGCAGACCAAGCGCTTCAACGAGGAGGCGGCCAAGCTGCCCGGCGTCGAGATCCTCACCGCCAGCGTCGACCTGCCCTTCGCCATGAACCGCTTCAGCCAGGTGGAAGGGGCCGACCAGGTCAAGATGCTCTCCGACCACCGCGACCTCTCGCTGGGCAACGCCTTCGGCATCACCGTGAAGGAGCTGCGCACCCTCGGGCGCGGCATCTTCGTCATCGACGCCGACGACAAGATCGCCTACGCCGAGTATGTGCCCGAGCTCACCGACCACCCCGACTACGACGCCGCTCTGGACGCCGTGCGCAAGGTCGTCGGCGGCTGAAGAGCATCGCCCGCATCCTGCTCCTGGTGGGGGCGGCCGGCGTGGTGCTGGCCGCCTTCTCGCCGTGGGCCGACGTCAATGGCCCCATCCCGCTCGACCTGCTCGGCGTCGACTCGAAGCTCGGTGGCCAGGAGGTCAGCGGCATCGACACGCCGGCCTGGCCCGTGCTCCTCGGCATCGGCGCCGTCATCGTGGCCGCCACGTTCATCACCAAGCTGATGAAGCTGGTGATGCTGCTTGGCTTCCTGCTCGTTCTCGGCGGCGCCGGGCTCGTCTACTACGTGCAGAACGCCGTGGAGATCGAGACCCGGGATAACGAGCTCAAGCAGCTGGTGGCGGAACGGGTGGTCGACACGTCCACCAAGATCGGCCCGTACATGCTGCTCGGCAGCGGGGCGATGATCCTGGTGGGCGCAGCCGCCGCCTTACGGTCCGACTAGCCGCCACCGCTACCGCCGACCGCCCAACTCCGGGCCCGTATCCGGCAGCGGATGCAGAACGGGATGGCGGCCGACGGCTCGGCCACGATCCTGGCCCGGTGCTAACGCCCGCTACTGCAGCTCGGCGGCTCGGCTAGCCATCGACGGTACGCGGCTCTGTGGGCCTACCGAACGACGCACCGGCTCAATGGGGAGGAGCTTCTTGGTGCCCTCATCGCCGTTGAGGAAATAAAGTTGAGTATTCAACAGTTGAGGTGGTCGATGGCGAAAAGGAGGCCACCGTGCCTGCTGTGACCGTTGACAATCTGCTGACTCTCCCCCGTATCCCCGACCCGGTTGGCCCTGCGGTCGTCGAGCGTCCGGTGGTGTCGGTGACGACGGCGCCGCGCGGCTTCGAGGGGGAGGGCTTCCCTGTCCGGCGGGCGTTCGCCGGCGTGGACCTCGCCCTCCTCGACCCCTTCCTGCACATGGACCAGCTCGGCGAGGTCGAGTACGCCCCGGGCGAGGCCAAGGGCACCGCGTGGCATCCCCACCGTGGCTTCGAGACCGTGACCTACATGATCGACGGCGTCTTCGAGCATCGGG
>CAZCVW010000383.1:0-3147 GCA_964502185.1 uncultured Burkholderiales bacterium | reverse complement strand
CGGCTCATCGCGGCGTCGGCGGGGGCCCCTGCCCCACCTCCCGGCGCCACTGACGTGGCGCCCCGGGCCAGCTGGCGAAGGTTCTTGTAGCCGGAGACGAAGAGTAGGTCGCGGGTGAGCTTGCGCCGCAGGGAGTCGGGTGAGATCGGGTACCCGGCGTAGAGGCCGGCGTCGGGCTCCTCGGGCCCCATCTCGTCCCGGTGGTGGGCCATATGCGCCCGCCGATAACTCATCGTCCCCTGCAGAGCCGGGTAGCCGAGCAGCCAGCGGCCGCAGAAGTCGTTGAGCGCCTTGTTCGAGAACAGGAGGCGGTGGGCGGACTCGTGGCCGAGAATGTTGAGCTGGCAGTGGCCACGGCCCATGACCAGGAAGGCGGCCAGGTAGGACCACCACGTCCCGATCCAGCCGGCCGCCACCACCACGCCCAGGGTCTGGAGGAGAGCGCCGGCGACCGTGAAACCGTTGCGCACATTGGGGATGCGCCGGTACCGGGCCCGGAGGTCCGGGCGGGCCACACCCCGGGCGTTGAGCCGGTCGGTGGGCAGTGCCTCGGGGAGCAGCTCAGGAACGGGCAGCATGGTGGTGGCCATGGACGGATATTACACTTTCCTCATATATGTCGCAAGATCGTAATACTCACCCTAATACTCTCGGGCCGAACGGTCTCGACCCGGGCGAGCTCGGCCTGCGGCCGCTCAGCGCCCGATCCGTGGTGGCTTCGGTGCTGCTGGGCACGCACCCGCCCGAGCTGCCGACGGCCACCCTGGTGCGCCTCTGCGACGGGTTCGGCATCGCGTCGGGGACGACCCGGGTGGCGCTCTCCCGGATGGTGGCCGCCGGCGAGTTGGCCGCCGTCCCCGCCGGGTACCGGCTGGTCGGGGAGGCGCTGCTCGGCCGGCAACGTTTTCAGGACGAGGCGCTCGACCCGCCCGCCGGTCCGTGGGACGGCACCTGGCGCATGGCCGTGGTCGTGAGCCGCCGTGTTGATGGGCGGGGGCGCAGCGCACCGGAACGGGCCGACCTCCGCCGGGCCTTTCTCGTCGCCCGCTTCGCCGAGTGGCGGGAGGGCGTGTGGATGCGGCCCGCCAACCTCCCTCGCCCGCCCGGTCCCCTGCTCACCGGCGAGCCGAGCCGCTGGGTGCGGGCCCGTCCCGAAGAGGACCCCGCCGGCCTCGCTGCCGAGTTGTGGGATCTCCCCGGCTGGGCCGCTCGGGCCCACGCCCTGCTCGGGGTCACCGGCGCCGACGCCTTCACCACGGCGGCCGCCCTCCTCCGCCACCTCCGTACCGACCCGCTCTTGCCCGACGAACTGCTCCCCGCCGGTTGGCCGGCCGACGAGCTCCGCCACCGCTACACGGCTCACGTGGCCACCATCCAGGCCGCAATTGCCGGAAAGGGAGAATTGGGCTGATGCCCTTCACATTGGCCCACACGGTTGCCGCTCCCCCGCTGTGGCGCGGCTCGGGCGGGCGGCTGATCCTTTCGGCGGTCGTCATCGGGTCGGTCGCCCCGGACCTCGAGTACCTGGCCCACCTCAACACGGAACGGACCATCGGCCACGACCTCCTCGGGGTCTTCGTGCTCGACCTGCCCCTGGCCCTGGCGCTGCTCGCGCTCTGGCACGGTTTGGTGAAGCTCCCCGTGGCCGCCCTGTTCAGCCCCAAGCTTCTCCCGCCCATCGATATCCGGCCCTTCCCCTGGCGACCCGGGCGCCGCTTCGTCCTGGTCTGCGGTTCCGTCCTGGCCGGAGTGGCCACCCACCTGCTCTGGGACTCCTTCACCCACCGGGGCGGCTTCATCACCCGGCGGGTGGACCTGCTCACAGAGGCGATTGGCCGCCCCCACGTCTATGACCTGCTGAACTACGCCAGCACGCTGGCCGGGATGGTCATTCTGGGTTGGTGGTGGTGGCAGGCCACCGCCCGGACCACCGCTCTGGGCCGCCCGCCAGTCGAAAATGTGAGGGCCAGCCCGCTGCCCGACCGGGTGCGCCGGCCGGCCGTGGCCGCCATCGTGATCGTCACCGCGGCCGGGGGAGCGGCCAACGGCCTGCGCCTCCGGATCGACGGGTGGGGGATCGAGACGACGGTGGTCGGGTCCGCCCTCGGGGCCATGGCCGCCGGCCTGCTGGCGGTCCTCGTCGCCTCGGTACTGCTGCGGCTCCTTCTGGGGCCCCAATTGGAGCCCGGGCCTAACATCCGCGGATGACCGCCGCCTTGCCCTCCGCCCTCCACGTTCGCGGCGTGCTCCTCCCCGGCGAGGAGGAGCACGACCTCTACACCGTGGACGGGAAGCTCACCTTCGAGCCCGTCGCCGGCGCCGAAACGGTGGCGGACGGGGGCTTCGTGCTCCCCGGCCTCGTCGACGCCCACTGCCACGTCGGCCTCGCCCCCGAGGGCAGCGTCGACGATCTCGACGAGCTGAGGGCCCAGGCCGAGGCCGAGCGCGCCATCGGCGCCCTCCTGCTGCGCGACGCCGGCTCGCCGGTCGACACCCGCAAGCTCGACGCCGAAGAGGACCTGCCCCGCATCATCCGGGCCGGACGGCACCTGGCCCGCCCCAAGCGCTACGCCCCCGGCCTCGGCCTCGAGGTGGAGCCCGAGGAGCTGCCCGACGCCGTGGCCGCCCAGGCGGCGTCGGGCGACGGGTGGGTGAAGATCGTGGGCGACTGGATCGACCGGGCCGCCGGCGACCTCGCTCCCCTGTGGGACGGCCCCACCCTGCACGCCGCCGTGGCCCGGGCCCACGCCGCCGGCGCCCGGGTGGCCGTCCACACCTTCGGCGAGGAGGCCCTGCCCGACCTCGTCGCCGCCGGCGTCGATTCCATCGAGCACGGCACCGGCATCACCGACGACGTGATCGAACTGATGCTCGGCCGGGGCACGGCGCTCGTCCCGACGCTCATCAACATCGACAACTTTCCCGGCATCGCCGATTCGGCCGGCCGCTACCCCGCCTACGCCGCCCGCATGCGCCGCCTCTACGACACGGCCCGCCCGAGGGTGGCCGCCGCCTACGAAGCCGGCGTACCGATCTACGTCGGCACCGACGCCGGGAGCATGGTCGCCCACGGCCGCGCCGTCGACGAGATCCGCGCTCTCCACCAGGCCGGCCTCCCCCGCACCGCCGCCCTCGCCGCCGGCTCCT
>CAZCVW010000382.1:1815-3147 GCA_964502185.1 uncultured Burkholderiales bacterium | reverse complement strand
GTCCGGGGGCCACGTCGACCCGCTCGCCGGCGAAGCCCGCGCCGAGTTCGGCGGCGAACGCGGCGACCACGTCGGCTTCGGCGGCGCTGCCCGGTCGGGCCCCGTGGTCCACGTGCACGGCGGTGGGCGAAAGACCGGCCGCCACCGCCAGGGCCAGAAGGGCCAGCGAGTCCGTCCCTCCGGAACAGGCCACCACCACGGGCGGCTCGAGACCGGCGAAATCCCCGAGGGCGGGGAGCGTCTTCAGGCGGTCCGGACGCCCACCCGCTCCAGCCACCGCTCCGGGTCCTCGAGCTCGGACAGCGTGGGAAGCGAGTCGGGGCTGCGCCAGGCCGCGTCCAGCGCCTCGATGCCGTGCCGGGCCTCGATCTGGGTGATGAAGCGCTCGCCGACCTCGTACTGGCGCATCTTCATCTCGATACCCATGAGCTTGCGCATCTGCTTGGCCACACCACCGGTCTGGCGTCGGGCCTTGAGGGCGGCCGACATGCGCTCCTGGCCGACGACGTGGCGGCGGCCGAGCCGGTCCATGACCACGTTCCCGTGACCTTCCAGCAGCGACATGAGGGCCTGGACCTGGTCGATGACGAGCTTCTGCTCGTCGCTGGCGAAGAGCCCCACGAGCCCGCCGTCGTCGAGCGGGTTCCGTCCCCGGCGGGCCGACTTGGCGGCGCGCTCCAGCACCCGGACCAGACGCTTGGGGTCCGGTTCGATCATGCCCAGCGAACCTTCGACCAGGGAGAGGAAGTATCCCTTCATCCAGGGCACGGCGCGGAACTGGGCCCGGTGCGTGACCTCGTGGAGGGCGATCCACAGCCGGAAGTCCCCGGGCCGGAACCCGAAGCGCTTCTCCAGCGCCAGGATGTTGGGGCCGACGTAGTACACGGCGTCAGCGGGCGAGTCGGGGGTGTCCTCGGGGACGAGCAGGTCGTACTGCCCGAGGACGCGCTGGGCCAGGAAGCCCAGCAACACGCCCATCTCGGCGCCCGCCACCGTGCGGCCCACGGGGGCGACGGCGCTCTTGGCCATCCGCTCGCCGACCCGGCGGGTGAACGGCTCGAGCACCTTGCGGAAGGAGGCGACGTTGGCTCCCACCCACATTCCCCGGTCGAGCACGAGGGCCCGGGCCGGGTCCTCGGGGGCCCGCAGGCCGGTGAACTCACCGACGAGCTCCTCGGCCCGGCTGGTGACTTCCTCGAAGTCGCTCTGGAGCGAGGAAGACAGGTACGACGATTCGAGCGGGTCACGACCGGCCACCCGACGCGCCAGCCGCTCGGCCAGGGCCCAGTCGACAGGATCCGGGACAGTGACGTCGGGGACAGTGACGTCGGG
>CAZCVW010000382.1:0-1715 GCA_964502185.1 uncultured Burkholderiales bacterium | reverse complement strand
GGGACAGTGACGTCGGGGACAGTGACGTCGGGCAGCGACGTCACCCGGCCGTCCGCTTACCGATGCGGATGCCGTACTTCGCCATCGTCACCCGGACCAGGTAGCCGAGGCCGAGCATGACCACCATGCCGAGGAAGCTGGCCATCAACACGAAAGCGATCCAGTAGTGCCACGGCTTGGCCGTGGCCAGCAGCATCACGCCAGTCATCCGAGTCGGGCCTTTCGGGTCTGGGGTTATCCCATGGTACCGGCCGCGGCCACGCCCCCCGACTCGCGGCGCGACGATCAGCGGCGCCTCGTTAGTTGGGCAGTTCGTGCCCGATGGCGGCGGCGATGCGACGGCGCAGGTCCGGCGGAACGTCGTCCCGGCACTTGCGGGCGATCAGATGGCGCAGTTCGGTCTCGAAGTCGAAACCGTCGGCGCACGGGGGGCACAGGTCGAGGTGGTGGGCGATCAGCGCACGCTTCTCGTCGGTGAGCTCCCCGTCGAGGTAGTGGTAGATACCGTGGATCGCTTCGCTGCAGTCCAATGGAGCCCCTCGGTATCGCTCAGCGAACCGGGCCTGCCCCGGTGGCCAGCCCGTTCTCGACGGCAAACTCCCACAACCGTTTCTGGAGCTGCTTTCTTCCTCGATGTAGCCGACTCATGACCGTACCGATGGGCACGTCGAGGATGTCGGCGATCTCTTTGTACGCGAATCCCTCGACGTCGGCCAGCAATACCGCCATCCGGAACTGCTCCGGCAGCGCCTCCAGAGCCTCCTTCACGGCCGCGTCCGGCATCCTGTCGAGGACTTCGGCCTCGGGGCTGCGGCCGGCCATGGCCGCTTCGAGCCCGCCTAGGCGCCGATACAGGTACAGGTCTTCCACGTCGTCCAGGTCGACCTGCTCGGGCCGGCGCTTGGCCGCCCGGTACTGGTTGATGTACGTGTTGGTCAGGATCCGGTAGAGCCAGGCCTTGAGATTCGTCCCTTCCCGGAACGACCCGAAGCCCCGGTAGGCCCGCAGGTATGTCTCCTGGACGAGATCCTCGGCGTCGGCCGGGTTGCGGGTCATGCGCAGGGCGGCCGAATAGAGCGCGTCCATGAAAGGCATGGCCTGCTCGGCGAAGGTGGCGGGATCGGCCAAGGCGAGCGAGCCTACCGGAGAGCCCGAGGTCGGGATTGAACCGACGGCCTGTGCTTTACGAGAGCACTGCTCTACCACTGAGCTACTCGGGCGGCGCCGAAATCCTATCTTCCCCGGCTGGCCTACCGTCCTGCCGAGCCGACGGCGAGCAACAGATGCTCGAGGAGCAGAGCCTCGTTCACCACCGTCCGGGCGAGGATGACCGACCGGGCCGACCGGCAGGCGTCCAGCGCGGCGAGGGCCGCCTCGGGGGTGAGCTGCTCTGGCCGACTCGCCACTGGCGGCTGGGTGGCGTCCAACGGGGCCACGGGGGCGACGAGGGCGTCACGGAAGTAGGTCTCGACGGCGGTGACGACCTCGGCCAGGGCGTCCGTCCGGGCGCGGCGCAGCATCCGCTTGTGGCGCTCCTCCAGGTTCTTGCGGAGCCGGCGGGCCAGCCGGTCCGGATAGCCGGCCTCACCGAGCTCCGATTCGAGGGCTTTCGCCTCCCCCTTCTGGGCGCCCTCGAGCGCCTCGGTGGCGTCGGTCAGGGCGGCCAGGACCGCTTCGGCGCCGCACGCCACCGCCGCCCCGCCACCGCTACGGGC
>CAZCVW010000381.1:0-3168 GCA_964502185.1 uncultured Burkholderiales bacterium | reverse complement strand
GGACATCGGCGCGGCCAGCAGCAGGATCCCGGCGCTCGCCCCGCAGGAGAGGGCGAAGCCGGCCGAGTGGATGAGGAACGGGTCGGCCAGCACGAGGCCCGTGACGGCCAGGGCGAGCACCCGCAGGCCGCCGGCCGGGCGGCCGAGGAACCCGGCGAGCAGCGCGACGGCGGCCATCACCGATGCTCTGAGCACCGAGGGTTCGAACCGGGTCATGGCCGCGAAGAGGCCCACCACCGCCAGTCCGCCGCCGAACCGGCCGGCCAGCGAGAGGCGGCGCAGCACCGGGGCGGCCAGCCCGAGGGCCAACGCCACGTTGGCCCCGGAGACGGCCAGCAGGTGCGAAAGGCCCGAGGCCCGGAAGTCGGCGGCGATTGCCGGAGGGAGGTCGCGGTCGTCGCCCACCACGAAGCCGGCCACCAGCGCCCGCTCCGGGTCGGGCAGGTCGCGATGCCCGGCCAGGACCAGGTCGCGGAGGCGGTTGGCGATCGTCAACACCGGGTGTCGGGCACGGCGGGCGCCGAGGAGGTCGTCCGCCTCCAGCGCGGCGGTCGCGTGGCTCCAGCGGTAACGCCGCTCGCGTCCCTCGAGGGGCCGCCACCGGCCCGAGATGACCGCCGACTCCCCCGCCACCAGGAGCCGCAGGCGTGAGCCCGCCTCCGGCGGTGCGGTCACGAGGACCCGGCTCCCCCCCGCCGGGCCCTCTTCGACCCGGGCCAGCACGCGGACTCCGGCCGGCACTCCCGGGATCACCGGGCGGGGGTCGTCGATGAGCCGGAGCGCAACAGTGGCCTCGGCCTGGTCGTCGGCGAGGCGGGACGCCGGGCCGCCGAGCCCGTCGAGCGCCCGTTGCATGAAGGCGGCGGACAGGAGCCCGAGCGCCACCAGCACGACGGCCGCGCCCAAGCGGCTGAGCACCCAGGCCGTGGCGACGACGGCGAGCGCCGCCGTGACCATCATGCCCCCGGAACCCGGGCCCACCCGCTCCCCCACCCACGCTCCGGCGACGGCCACCACGGCGGCCACCACGGGAACGGCGTCGAGGGTTTCTCGCACCTCAACTCTTGCCGGGCCGGTCTTCCGGGAACCGTGCGGCCCGGCAGAGTTTCGGCGCTCGCTCACACCCGGACCCGGTCCTTCAGGTCGGCGAATCGGCGCTCACCGATGCCGGGCACCCGCAACAGGTCCCGGACGGAGCGGAAGCCTCCCTGTTTCGTGCGCAGTTCGAGAATCGCCCGGGCCGTGGCCGGCCCGACGCCGGGCAGCGTTTCCAGTTGAGCCGGTGTGGCGGCATTGAGGTCGACCGGCTCGCCCGGCGTCGCTCCGCCCGCCGCCCCCTCGCCGGTCGTAGGGTCGGGACCGGGGCCGGGCGGGGGCGGTTCGCCGATACGGGCCACGGCGATGCGCTGCCCGTCGATGAGGCGGGCGGCCAGGTTCAGCCGGTCGAGATCGGCCCGGGCCCCCGGGCCGCCTGCGGCCGTGATGGCGTCTGCCACCCTCGATCCGGTGGCCAGGTGCAACAGCCCGGGGGACTGCACGGCCCCGGCCACGTGGACGACCACCTCCCGCCGGGTCGTCGAGGTGGTCGGCGCCGGCCGGACAGAGGAATTGGGCGCTGGGGCACTGGGCGCTGCGGTACTGGGCTCTGGGAGGGCGCCGGCGGCGGCGGCGCCCCGCTCTCCGAGCCCGGCCCGGTACCAGAAGAGCCCGGCGCCGAGGGCCACGAGCAGCAGCAGGGCGACGCTGGCCCGGGGATCGTCCGTGGTGCGCAGCCGGGCGGCCAGGTCGGAGAGTCGGGCGAAGGCGGCCGGCGGGGCGGGGCGCGCGGTGTCGGAAACACAGCCGTCAGGAACACCGCCGTCGGGGAAAGCAGACAGATCCGTCATCACAACCTCCGGTGGGCGCGGCGAAACCACTCGGAGGAAGGGCGGGGGAAGACTGCGGCCGCAACGTACCAGCCGGAACCGGCCGATGGAAGCCCTGGCGTTCTGGCGGTGCTCAGCGGCCGGCGATACGCCGGGCTTCTTCTTCCAGCGGGATGGCCCGGTAGGCGGCCTGGTGGTCGAGGCCGGAGAGGCGGCCCCGGGCGTAGGCGGACAGGTAGCGCCACAGGAAGCGGGGCACGCCCAACTCGGACCACTGGCGGACGTGGACCATCTCGTGGCAGATCAGGTCCTCGTCGGCCTCGCAGCCCCGCCGCAGGATGATGAGCCGGCCGAGCGTCATGCCCGCCACCCCCGGAGGCAGCCAGCGGACGACGACGATCCGGGCCAGCCCTTCCATACTCGCTACCCGACGATGTTGATCAGCTTCGGCGGCACGCAGATGATCTTGCGCGGCTCCCGGCCACCCAGGTGCTCGGCCACCTTGGCCGACGCCAAGGCCAGCGCCTTCATCTCGTCTTCCCCGACCGAGGCGGCCACCTCGATCCGGTCGCGGACCTTGCCGTTCACCTGCACGATCATCGTGACCGTCTCGGCCACGGCCAGGCTCGGGTCGAACGTCGGCCAGGGCTGGTCGTGAACGTGGCTGCCCTCGCCGTGGCGGCGCTCCCACAGTTCGGCCGTGATGTGGGGCGACATGGGGGCCAGCGCCAGCAGGAGGGCGTCGATGGCTTCGGCCAGCGTCGCCTGCCGGGGCGGCTCGTCGGCCTGGACATAGCGGTAGAGATCGTTGACGAACTCCATGCTGGCGGCCACGGCCGTGTTGTAGCTCCAGCGTTCCACGTCGTCGGTGACCTTGCCCACGTAGGCGTGCCGGGCCCGGGTGATGGCCCGGTCCGCGTCGGTCTCGTCGCGCTCGACCGGCGCGTTGCCGGCCTCGCCGACGGCCAGGCGCCAGACCCGCCCCAGGAAGCGGGACGCCCCCTCGACGCCCCGGTCGCTCCAGTCCGCGTCCTCGCCGGGCGGGCCGACGAAGAGCTGGAACAGGCGCAGGGCGTCGGCCCCGTGACTCTCGAAGAACTCGGCCGGTGACACGACGTTGCCCTTGGACTTCGACATCTTGGTGCCGCCCAGGCGGATCATGCCCTGGCTGAACAGGCGGGCGAAGGGCTCGCGGATGCCCTCCGGGACCAGACCCAGGTCGGCCAGCGCCTTGGTCAAGAACCGGGCGTAGAGCAGGTGCAGGATGGCGTGCTCGATGCCGCCTATGTACTGGTCGACCGGC
>CAZCVW010000380.1:0-3171 GCA_964502185.1 uncultured Burkholderiales bacterium | reverse complement strand
CACCTTGATCGGGTCGACCTCGCCGATCAGGTCCGCGATCGACGTGTCCGGCGTGGCCAGCTTCTCCCCGTACCGGCGGGAGCGGTGGATCCAGTCGATGGGCGTGTCGTCACCCTCGGCCCCGACGAGATCCCGGGCGTAACGGGAGACCGGGTAGTACGGATCGTCGTTGATCTCGCTACCCGCCACCACCGGCGACCACTCGTCGAGCAGCTCGACCAGCGTACGGATGATCCGGGTCTTCCCCTGGCCCCGCTCGCCGAGAAGGATCACGTCGTGGCCGGCGAGGAGGGCGTTCTCCAGCTGGGGGAGCACCGTGTCCTCGTAGCCGAGCAGACCCGACACGACCGGCGCTCCGGCCGCGATGCGGGCCATGGCGTTGCGCCTGACCTCCTCCTTGATGGGGCGGGAGACCCAGCCGCTCTTGCGCAGCTCACCGAGGGTCTTGGCTTGTTCCACTGACGACTCCCAGGGGTTGACGGGCCTCGGAGAGTACCGGCTCACGTCCGCAGATCGCGCCGCAGGGGGTGGCGCTCCGGCACCTGGACGAGCACGAGGAGGAACCCGTCGGGATCGCGCAGGCGCATCTCCCGCAGTCCCCAGGGCTGGTCGACCGGCGGCTCCACGACCTCGACTTCTCCGGCCTCGACCCGCCCGGCCAGAGCCGTCGCTTCGGCATCGACGTCGCGGACCTGGAGCCAGATCGCCACCTTGTCGTCGGCCACCGGCCCCGCGGAGCGGGACAGCTCCAGGAAGCCGCCGCCCAGGAAGTAGACGACTCCGCCCGGCCACTCCCGGTAGACGGCGAGCCCGAGCGTCTCGCCATAGAACCGCACGGACCGCTCGAAGTCGGTGGGCCGGAGCAAAACCCGGCTCGACAGGATCTCCACCGCTTAAGGTTCCCACGCGATGAACGACGCGGGCGGCGCCGACCTGTCGGGAACCTGGCGGGCCGCTCCGGCCGAGGGTGACCTGCACCAGCGCTTCGCCGAGCGGGATTTCGACGACTCGGACTGGGCCGGGATCGCGGTGCCCGGCCACTGGCGCTCGACCGAGGCCTTCGCCCGAGCGGACGGGCCGGTGCTCTACCGGCGCCGCCTTGACGCCGCCCCCCCGCCGGCTCCCGGGCGCCGGGTGTTCGTAGTCCTCGACGGGATCTTCTACTACGGCGACGTGTGGCTGGACGGCGGCTACCTGGGCGCCACCGAGGGCTACTTCACCCCCCACAGCTTCGAGGTGACCGACGCCCTCTCCGCCCAGCCGCCGGCCGGCGGCCACGTGCTGGCCGTCGAGGTGGCCTGCCCGCCCGAGCGCGACCGGCGGGCCAAGCGCATGGTCACCGGCGTCTTTTCCCACTGGGACAACCTCGACCCGGCCTGGAACCCGGGCGGCCTGTGGCGGCCGGTGCGGCTGGTGGAGACCGGGCCCGTCCGCATCGGCCGGCGGCGAGTGCTCTGCACCGAGGCCACCGAGGACCGGGGCCGCCTGCTGGTCGACGTCACCCTCGACGCTCCTGCCCGGGGGGCGAGGGGGCGTCCCCCGGAGACGGCTGCCCCGCTCCAGTCCCGGCTGGTCGCCCGTCTGACCGGACCCGGCGTCGCGCTGGAGACGAGCCAGGAGCAGACGCTGGCGGCCGGAGACAACCACCTTAAGTGGACGCTGGAAGTCGACCGGCCGCCTCGCTGGTGGCCCTGGCGCCAGGGTGAGCAGCCCCTCTGCGACCTGGAGCTGTCGGTGGAGATCGACGGGGAGGTGAGCGACTCGACGAGCGTGCGGACCGCCTTCCGGGAGATCCGGCTCGACGGCTGGCGGTTCCACGTGAACGGCGAGCGACTCTTCGTCATGGGTTCGAACCAGGGCCCGGCCCGCATGGCGCTGGCCGAGGCCGCGCCCAAAGCGCTGGCGGCCGACATCGCCGCCGCCCGGGACGCCAACCTCGACATGCTCCGCCTCCACGCCCACGTGACCCGCCCCGAGGTCTACGCGGCCGCAGACGAACTCGGCGTCCTGCTCTGGCAGGACCTGCCCCTCCAGTGGAGCTACGCCCGGGGGGCCCGCCGCCCGGCGGCGGCCCAGTCCCGGGACCTGGTCGACCTGCTCGGCCACCACCCGAGCATCGTGCTGTGGTGCGGCCACAACGAGCCGTTCCCCGGCCCCGCGGGGGAACCGGGCGCGGGCACGGGACGGCTGCGGGCGGCCGCCTCGGTGCTGCTCCCCACATGGAACAAGGATGTCCTCGACCGCTCCGTGGCCCGCTCCCTGTCGCGGTCCGACCCGACCCGGCCCGTGCTGGCCCACTCCGGCGTGCTCCCCGGACCGGTCCGCAGCGGTACCGACAGCCACCTCTACCTCGGCTGGTATACCGGCCGAATCGGCGACCTAGCCGACGCTCTGCGGAAGTGGCCCCGCCTCGGGCGCTTCGTGTCCGAGTTCGGCGCCCAGGCCGTTCCCGACTCGGCCGCTTTCATGGATCCGGAGCGGTGGCCGGATCTCGACTGGCCCCGGCTCAGCGCCCGTCACGCCCTTCAGGAGCGGATCTTCGACCGCCTGGTACCGCCCGACGAGTACGCCACCTTCGACGACTGGCGGGCGGCCACGCAGGCCTACCAGGCGACCCTGATCCAACTGCAGAGCGAGGACCTCCGCCGCCTCCGGCACCGCCCCTGCGGCGGGTTCCTCCAGTTCTGCTTCGCCGACGGCCACCCGGCCGTGACGTGGTCGGTGCTCGACCACGAGCGCAAGCCGAAGGCGGGCCACGCCGCCTTGGCCGCCGCCTGCCGCAGCCTGCTGCCCATGCTCGACCCCCGGACCGGGCACGTGCACGTGGCCAACGAGCTGCGCGGGCCGTTCGAAGGAGCCCTCGTCGAGGTCACGGTGGGAGAGGGGACGTGGCGGTTCGAAGGCGACGTCGCCGCCGACGCCGTGACCTACATCGGCCGGGTGGAGCTACCGGCGGAGACGGCCGGCGCCAATGTGATCCTCACCCATCCCGACGTCGACCCGGTCGAGAACGCCTACCCGCCCGACTTCTGGCGGCTGGTGCGCCCCTAGGTGGGCCCAGGCTGCTCGCGCCGTTTCCCACCAACCACCTAGCGCCCCGACTTGAACCTTTGCGCTCGATGGCCCGAGAGGCCGGGAGGCCGCTAACGCTGGCTGGCGAGTTTCCGGTTC
>CAZCVW010000379.1:0-3177 GCA_964502185.1 uncultured Burkholderiales bacterium | reverse complement strand
GCGAGGCCCGCGTTCCCGCGGTGGCCCAGGGCGCGGCGGCGGGCGCCATCGCCGAACGGGTGGTCACCGAAGCGGGGTTCCAGATCCGCAAGCGGAGCCGGCGTTCATCCGAGCTGCCGTTCGCCCCCAGCCTGGTAGCCGACGACCAGGCCGGCCGGGAGTGGTGCTTCGAGGTGTCCGGCGGCTTCACTACGACCCGCAGCGGCCTCGCCCGGCTCGATGTGCTGTGGCGGGCCCTGGGCCGGGCCAGCGCTCTGGCGGGCAGGGGAGTCGCACCCGTGGTGCTCCTCACCTCGCACCTACCGGCGCCCAAAAGCCCCGGCGACAAGGCGCTGCGGGCGGTCGGGCCCGGGGGCATCTTCGACGCCATGGAAATGCTCTCGGCGGAAGGTCAAAGCCGGTTGGCGGCCTATTGCCGCCAACCGGACCTGCGACCACTACCCGGCTTCTGGCCGGAGACCTGACTCCTTTTCGTCCTTGCCCACCACGCACGCTCCGCACGCTCCGCGATTCGTGAGCCGTCGATTGGTGCCCAGTCAGGGAGAATCTGGAGATGACCGCGGCCGTTCCCTTCGCCCCTGTCCCCGTGGAGACCCCCGGGGGCGGCCGGATCGAAGACAACACACCACCGGATCCGGAGGATCTAATCGAGGTCTCCGGGCTCGACCGCAGCGTTCCCCTCCACCGCCTGGCGGCCGGGGCGTGGGCCGGGCTGGTGGCCGCCGGCCGGGCCGACGGGCTGGCTGAGCCTCTCCTGCTCCCGGTCTCGGGCTACCGCAGCGAACGGGAGCAGGAGTGGCTCTGGTACGGCGCCCTCGAGAAGTACGGCGACCCTGACCTGGCCTGCCAGTGGGTCGCCCGCCCGGGCACCAGCGCCCACCAGAGCGGCCGGGCCATCGACCTGCACCTCGGTTACCCCATCGAGAGCGAATACGTCGACGAGCTGCGGGAAACCCCCGCTTGGCACTGGCTCGTGGCCAACGCCGAGCGCTTCGGCTTCTACCCCTACGACGTCGAACCCTGGCACTGGGAGTACAACCCGCCTCACGACGTGTCGGCGGGTGCCGTGGAGTGACGGGAAATAGGGCCTGACCAGCACGTTTGATCTGAGGCTCGTGTTGGTCCGTGCCGGCTTGTGACGCCCAGTTGCAACCCGTTGGGTTGCAAAATGGTTGCAGAGCCTGCTGGCCGCCGCCAGCGTCTCCGAGCGGGCGGCGACTCCCGTCCTCGTCCCACCGGACACCCCGACGAATCCGCAAGGGCCTGAGCTTTCGTCTCGCCAGAGCGGGGACCGGCACGGCCGGGCAGTACCGGGCGCCGGCTCCCGCCACCCGACCTGGCGGCACCCGTCCGGCGCTGCGCCATGACGAGTGGCCGACTCGGAACGGTCGGCCGCCGGTCTTCGAAGCCGGGTTGCCGCCTTTCTCGTCTAACGGGCTTCAAGCGATGGCGGGCCCCTCCAAGCATTGGCTCACCGCTACCGGGGTCCGGGGCGACGTGTCGGGAAGGCCGCGGCACACGTCCGTGCGCCACCATCGACGATACACGCTCGTCAGTGGTCGGCCCGCAGATCGGCAGATCGCCGCCGCCGCCCCCAGCGATCGGGGGATCCCCGGTGAGAAACGGCCCCGATATGACAGGGAATGGCCCCCTTCCCCGCCACGTCACCCGCCGGGCCAAACCGCTCCGCTGGACCTACGACGGCCGACCATGGGCCAGGAACACCACGCCGAGGACGACCCGAAGGACGAGAAGGGAGAGGTTCACGGCGGTGGCGTCGGGCATCCCGACATCTTGTCAGGGGTAGGACAGGGATCCGTGGACGACGCAACGATCGACCCCGACGCCCAGAAGGCCTTCGAGCGGCTTGTCGCCCGGCTCGACTACCCGATGGTGATCGTCACCGCGGCGTCGGAGGACGGGCGCCGCGCCGGATGCCTGGTCGGGTTCTGGACGCAATGCAGCATCCACCCGCCGCGGGTGCTCGTATGCCTGTCGAAGCGGAACTACACGTTCCGGGTGGCGGATTACGCCCCGGTGCTGGCCGTGCAGTGGCTCTCACCCGACGACCGGGGTCTGGCCGAGCTCTTCGGAGGCGAGACCGGTGACGACACGGACATCTTCGCCCGCTGTTCCTGGGCCCTGGGCCCCGGCGGGGTGCCGGTCCTCGACGGCACGAGAGGGTGGGTGGCCGGCCCGATCCTCGACCGCCTCGACGCCGGCGACCACGTCGCCTTCGTGGTCGAGCCCCGTGCCGGCGCCTGCCACGACGGCTCGGCCAGCCAGCTCGGGTTCCAGGCGGTGAAGAACCTGGAGCCGGGGCACGAACCCTGATCGCGTGCGAGAGAGGGCCGGTGCGAGCCCGCCCGGCCCCTCCCCTGCACGACCATGAGGCGGCACGGGCCGCCCTGACCACCGCGGCCGGGCGGAGCGCGGCGCCGGTGCTATCGCCGCCCACCTGGGCGAAGGCCACAGCCGTTACTTCGAAGCGTTTCCGCCAGGGCGTGTCGTGGTCCACGACTGTCGCCGTCCTCCCGGAGGGGGTCGAAGAGCGAGAGGGGCTCGCGGCCGCGAAGCGCAGCGCCTCGCTCACCTTGTCCTCGGCCATGTCGACTTCGATAGCCAGCTCGCTGAGGGTGGCCGAACGGCCAAGCTTGAACTCGAAGCCGCCGCGGGCCTTCAGGACGCGGGTCAGGACATCCCCGGCGTGGACCGGGAGGCGGATCGTACGCCCGGTGTTGGCGATACCCCGGGTGACGGCCTGGCGGATCCACCAGGTGGCGGAGGTGGAGAACTTGAAGCCCTTCGCCAGTCGAACTTCTCCACCGCGTGCATCAGCCCGAGCTTGCCGTCCTGGATGAGGTCGAGGAGGGGCAGGCCGAAGGCCTGCCCCTCAGTTTCTGCGTCTAAGCGTTGTTAGCAGACGCAGCCGCAAAGTCGGCGTATGTCCAAGGGCGTGGCTGGGTAGGTCCGGGACGTCCAAGAAGTTGGAGTCCGCTTGTGCGGACGGGGAGCGAGGAGAACACGATGCCCGAGATGGAGCAGACGGAGGGGCAGGACGCCCAGCAGACGGAGGGGCAGGACGCCCCCGAGACCGAGATGTGCTGTGACGGCGAGAAGACGGCAGAGCAGCACCGCCACGAGTCGAGCGACGGGAAGTGCTGCATCGACAAGTAG
>CAZCVW010000378.1:0-3202 GCA_964502185.1 uncultured Burkholderiales bacterium | reverse complement strand
CGAGGGCGAGTGGGTCCCCAACAAGTTCGGGGGCCGGGAGAACCTGGAGGCGGTCGACTTCCTCAAGGAGTTCAACGAGGTGGTCCATGGTCGCCACCCCGGCGTGCTGACGATCGCCGAGGAGTCCACCGCCTGGCCCATGGTGTCGCGCCCCACCTACGTGGGCGGCCTCGGCTTCTCCCTCAAGTGGAACATGGGCTGGATGCACGACACGTTGGACTACTTCCACAAGGAGCCCGTCCACCGCCGGCACCACCACCACGAGCTCACCTTCGGGATGCTCTACGCCTTCACCGAGAACTTCGTGCTGCCGCTCTCCCATGACGAAGTGGTGCACGGCAAGGGCTCGCTGCTCGGCAAGATGCCGGGCGACCGGTGGCAGCAACTGGCCAACCTGCGGGCCCTGCTGGCCTGGATGTGGGCCCACCCGGGCAAGAAGCTGCTGTTCATGGGGGCGGAGGTGGCCCAGGAGCGGGAGTGGAGCCACGACCGGTCCGTCGACTGGCACCTGCTCGAGCATCCGAGCCACCGGGGCGTCGACACCCTGGTCAGCACCTTGAACTACCTCTACAAGGAGCGCCCCGCCCTGTGGGAGCGCGACTTCGAGTGGACCGGCTTCCGCTGGATCGACGCCAACGACACCGACCAGAACGTGCTGTCGTTCCTCCGGCTACCGGCCGATCCGAACGGCAGGCCACTAGCCTGCATCGCCAACCTCTCCCCCGTCGTCCGCCAGAACTACCACATCGGCCTACCGTCCGGCGGCACCTGGCTGGAAACGCTCAATACCGACGCCCCCGTCTTCCGGGGCTCCGGTGTCGTGAACGGTGCGGTCAATTCCGACGGCGGCCCCTGGCACGGCCTCGACCATTCGGCCACCCTCACCCTCCCGCCCATGGCCGTCATCTGGCTCGAGCCCGAGGAGTAGTCGCTACCCTCTCGGCGTGGCCGACCAGACCCAACACCAGAGCCGCCGGCGAAGCCCCGTCACGCTGGCCATCCACGCCCACTTCTATCAGCCGCCCCGGGAGAACCCCTGGACGGAGGAAGTGGACCGGGAAGCGTCAGCGGCGCCTTACCACGACTGGAACACGCGCATCGCGGTCGAGTGTTACCGGCCCAACGCCTTCGCCCGCATCCTCGACGGCGAGGGCCGGGTGCTGGCCGTCGTCAACAACTACGAACAGCTCTCCTTCAACATCGGCCCGACGTTGATGTCGTGGCTGGAGCGCCACCAGCCCGATGTGTACGCCCGGATCCTGGCCGCCCACCAGGCGGGTGGCGGGGCCATCGCCCAGGCCTGGAACCACATGATCCTGCCGCTGGGCAACGAGCGCGACGTGCGCACGCAGGTCCGCTGGGGACTGGCCGACTTCCGCCAGAGGTTCGGTGTCGAGCCGGCCGGGTTGTGGCTGCCGGAAACCGCCGTCAACGACGCCACCCTGGCCATCCTGGCCGAGGAGGGTGTGGGGTTCACCATCCTGGCGCCCAGCCAGGCCCAGGCGGTGCGCCCGCTCGGGGCGGCCGAGGCGGCCCCGGAAATGAAATCAGAGATGAAATGGCGGGAGCCGACCCGCCTCGACAGCCGAGTCCCCTACCGCTGGCTGCACCCGGCCGGCGACGGCCGGGGCGTCGACATCGTCTTCTACCACGGGCCGCTCTCGCACGATCTCGCCTTCTCTTCAATGCAGAGCGAGGCCCTCCTGGACCGGGTCACCGCCGCCGCCGGGCGCCGAGGCGGGCTCGTGGCGGTCGCCCTCGACGGGGAGACCTTCGGACACCATCACAAGTGGACCGACCGGGCCCTGGCCTACGCCCTGACCACCGAAGCACCCCGCCGGGAGGTGCAGGTCACCAACCTGGCCCGGTGGCTGGCCGGCGAGCGCCCGATCTACGAGGTCGCCGTCCGGGAGAGCGCCTGGTCGTGCGCCCACGGCGTGGGCCGGTGGTCCACCGACTGCGGCTGCTCCACCGGTGGCGCGCCGGGTTCGAACCAGCGCTGGCGGGCACCGCTGCGGGCCGCCCTCGACCAGCTGCGCGACTTCGGTGTCGAAGTGTTCGAACGCCGGGGCGACCTGTTCGCCGGCGGCGACCCCTGGGCCGCCCGCGACGCCTACGTCGAAGTTCTGGTCGGGACCGTCACGGCCGAGGAGTTCGCCGGGCGCTACGTGGTCGGCGACCCCGTCGAGGCGTTCACGCTGCTCGAAGCCCAGCGCAACGCCATGCTCATGTACACCTCGTGCGGCTGGTTCTTCCACGACCTGGCCGGCCTCGAGACGGTGCAGGTGCTGCGCTATGCCGCCCGGGTGCTCGATCTCCTGGCCGAGGCGGGCGAGAGCCCGCCCGAGGACGAGTTCCTGGCCACACTGGCCGAGGCGAAGAGCTTCGACCAGGGGGACGGGCGCCAGCTGTGGTCGCGCCTGGTCCTCCCCGCCCGGGTCGACGCCTCCCGGGTGGCCGCCCACCTCGTGCTGGCCGACCTGTTCGGGCTGGGCGAACCGGCCGAGCACCTCGGTGGCTTCACCCTGGAATCGCTCGGGGCGGGCGCCGGCGCCCGGGGCGGCCCAGCTCCGTCTGTGCCTGTCCGCCGGGGCCACGGGGGTCCCGCCGGTCCCGTCCGCCTGGCCTGGCGCCGGGTACGGCTCACCCAGCGCCGGACGGGGCGCGCGGAAGAACTGGTGGCCGTGGCCGTGCGCCTCGGTGACCGGGAAGCGGCCGGCGCGGTACGGCCGGCGGTCTGGCCCAACGACGCCCTCACCCTCGACACCCTGCGCCGGCTGCTGGAGGGCGGGACCCAGCCCGGCGACGTGATCGAGCGGGCCGTGGCCGCGTTCTCTTCGGGGGCACCCCGGACCCCGGGCTCTTCGGGGGCACCCCGGACCCCGGGCGGGCACGGCGGCAAGGGCGCGGGCCGGGCCTTCGACGTCTCCGCCATGCTGCCGGAGGCGGCCGAGGCGCTCCTCGAACGGGCGGCGGCCGGGCTCTCCGAGCACCTGGCCCAAGCCGCGGAACCGTTCCTGGCCGCCGCCCACTGGGCGGTGCTCACCCGGCCGGCCGACGCCGCAGGCGCCGGTGATCCGTTGCCGGCCAACCTCCGGGCGTCGGCGGAGACGGCCGTGGCCCACCGGCTCGAAGCGCACCTCGCCGCCGGCGAACTGCGGGCGGCCGTCGAACTGGCTTCGCAGGCCAGGCGGGTCGGCCT
>CAZCVW010000377.1:0-3228 GCA_964502185.1 uncultured Burkholderiales bacterium | reverse complement strand
GGGGGTGCCCCCCGACGCCACGGTCCCGCCGTCCGCGGCGGGCGCCGGCTCTCCCTTTGGCGGGCGCTTCGGCCGGCCCCGCAGCCGGTGGCGCAGCTCGCCGAGCCGTCCGGCCGTACGTCCCCGGGCGTACTTGCGGCCCCGCCGCCAGAAGCCCCAGAAGAAGACGCCGGTAGCCAGGGCGGCCAAGACGTAGAAGAGGCCCTTGGCCGGCCCATGGACGCCGTCGAAGACCTCCCGGGTCTGCTCCGCGGCGAGCAGCGGCGCGCCGGGGAGGATCAAGCCAGCCGCTCCGTGAGGGCGGGGAGGAGGTCGAAGAGATCCTCGGTCGTCCCGTAGTGGGCCACGTCGAAGATCGGGGCCGCGGCGTCGGTGTTGCAGGCGATGATCAGCTCGGCGTCGCGCATGCCCTCCAGGTGCTCGGGCGCCCCCGAGATCCCGAAGGTGAGGTACACCTTGGGCTTCACCTTGAGGCCCGACTTGCCCACCTGGCGGGTCTTGGGCAGCCAGCCCAGGTCGGTGATCGGCCGGGAGGAGGACACCGGCGCGCCCATGGCCTCGGCCAGCTCGGTGACGAGCTCGAGGTTGTCCTGGCTGCCGATGCCCCGGCCCACCGAGACGAGGAGGTCGGCGGCGGTGATGTCCACGTCGCCCGCTTCGGGCTCGATGAGGGCGAGGAAGGTGGTACGCAGCGAGTCGAGGGCGGCCGGCGGGGCGACGGACTCCGTCGCCGGGCTGCCGGTGCCTGTGCCTTCGGGGACACCCCGGACCCCGGCGCCGGCGGCGGCCGGGAACGACCCGGCGATGACGGTCACCACGGCCCGGTCGCCGTCGGGGGTGACCTCGGCCATGAGCTTGCCCCCGTAGATGGAGGCGGTGGCCACGATCTCGCCCCCGTCGACGGACAGTCCAGTGGCGTAGGCCACCAGCGGCGCCTCCCAGGCGGCCGACAGGCCGGCGCCGAGGTCCATCCCAGCCGTGGTGTTGGCGATGAGCACGAGCCGGGGCGTCTTCGAGCGCACCACCTCGAGCAGGGCCGCCTCCCACCCCTCGGCGGTGTAGTCGGCCAGGGCGGGGTGCTCCACGGTGACCACCGCGTCGGCCGCCCCCAGCTGGGCCGCGAGCTCGGGGTGGCCGAGGAGGACGGCGACCACCTGGCCGCCGAGGCCCGGGGCCAGCTCCTTGGCCTTCCCCAGGAGCTCGAAGGTGGCGTCGGAGAGCTCGCCTTTCTGGTGGTCGGCGAGGACGAGGACGTCGTTCGGCATCGGAACTATCTCCCTTACTTGATAACGCCCTTGGCCCGGACGAGCTCGAGGATCCGCTCGGCGATCTCCTCCACGCTGCCGGTGAGCATCTCGGCGTGGCCGGTCTTCTCCGGCTCGAACAGGCGGCGGACGGTGAGGCCGGCACCGCCGTCGACGGCCGGGGCCGCCACTTCTTCGAGACCGCCCGCCTGCTGGGCCTGGCGGATGCGGGTGATGGAGGCGTAGCGGGGAGGTTGGCGGGAGGCCTGGATCCCGATCACGGCGGGGAGGCGGACCTCGAGGCGGGCGGCCGTCCCGCCACCGAACTCCTGGGTGACCTGGGCGATGCCCTCTTTCCCCTCGACCCCGACGGCCACGGACACGTGCGGCCAGCCCAGCTTCGACCCGAGGAGCGGCGGGAGCTGGCCGTCGAGGTCGTCGACCGCCTGGACGCCGGCCAGCACCAGGTCGACCGGCTGCCCGGAGAGCCAAGCGGAGAGGATCGCCGCCCGGCGGTGCGAATCGATCCAGCCGTCCCCGGCACCGGTGAGCTTCACCGCCCGGTCCGCCCCTTTGGCCAGGGCGGTGAAGAGGGTCACGTCGATGTCGGGGTCGTCGAGGGCGACGACGGTAACCTCACCCCCCGTCGCCTCCTTGAGGAGGAGCGCCTCCTCCAGCGCCTGGTCGTCCCACTCGGAAAGGACGAACTTCAAGAACTCGCGGTCGACGTCGGTGCCGTCGGAGTCGAGCTCGAGCTCCTCGACGAGGTCGGGAACCTGCTTCAGCGGGACGACTATTCGCACGTCAGCTCCTCCAGTCGCAGCTGCGCCCGGATCTCGGCCATGTCGGCGTCGTCCGGGAGGAACGGGTAGTCACGGAACGGCTCGGAGGGCCGGTAGGAGCCGTAGGGCCGGGTGCAACCGGGCTCGCCACCCGCCCCCGGGCAGCCGTTGGTCATGAACGGGATGCCGCTCGAGAGCGACTCCTCCATGACGCCGGTGTCGCCTTCCAGGTGGACGAGGCCCCCTTCGGCGTCGAAGGAGAACTGGGCGGCCTCGAAGCCTTCGGTCTCGATGAGGTGCTTGGCCAGCTGGATCCGCCGCCAGCGCCCGATCGGCGACTTGGGGTGCTCGGCCAGGCGGGAGTCGGGTTCCGGGTTGAAGCAGAACAGGTAGGAGAAGATCTGGCGGTCGCGCAGCCGGCAGAAGATGTCCACGAGGTCGGCGTCGGTCTCGCCCAGGCCGACCAGGGTGTGGCAGTTCACTTTCCAGGGCCCGAAGAGCTCCCGGGAATCGTCGACGACCTCCCAGTACTTGGCCCAGGACAGCCCGGCCCCGCCCGCGGGGACCTCGGTGCGGTGCCGGCGGAAGAGGTCCTCGGTGACGGCGTCGAGCCCGATCCCGATCATGTCGACCCCGATGTCGGCGAAGTGGGCCAGCTTGCGCCGGTTGAGAGTGGGCGGCGCCACCAGGAGCGACAGCGGCGCCTCCACCCGGTTCCGGATGCGGGTGGTGATGTCGGCCGTGTCCGCGAAGGCGTGCGGGTGCGTGACCATGGAGATGCACAACCGGGTGAGCTTCGCCTCGTGGTCATGCATCCGCTCCACGAGCTCGTCGGTGCGCACCAGGGGCCACTCCACCCGGATGAAGCTCTTGTCCTCGTAGGCCCCGGGGCGGGTGCGGGCCAGGCCGCAGTAGCCGCAGTCGGAACGGCAGCCCTCGTCGTAGTTGAGCAGCAGGTTCATCCCGCCGAAGTCGAAGTCCCGGGTGAAGCGCCCCGACCGGAAGCGCAGGGCGATGGCCGACGCCATCGAGATCCGCACCCAGTCCGGGCTCTCCCGGGCCCCGTCCCTCACGGCGGATCCCTTCGAACGCAGGACGACCGGCGTCGCCGTCATCGGCTCACCTCCGGGTCGGGGAAATAGCAGGAGCCTTCCGGGCGGACGGGCGCCGCTTCGGCGGTGCGCTGCGTGGCCCGGGCCCCG
>CAZCVW010000376.1:0-3245 GCA_964502185.1 uncultured Burkholderiales bacterium | reverse complement strand
CGGGCGCGGGAGCTGGCCGCCCGGGCGGGCACCGACCCGGCCCTCGCCCGCCGCACCACACGGTCCTTCCGCAACGAACTCGGCCCGCCGGCCGTCCCCTGGCCGGTCGCCCTCGACGCCGAGCGCGCCCCCCAGATGTGGTCGTTGCGCCGCCAGCACTGAGCTCATTTCCCGCCGGGTCCCCTGCACCTAGCCCGAACGGCTCACATCAGCGGGTCGACGCACCCGGTGACCCCACCTCCGGGGCCGGCCGGGGCGGCCCGCGGGTACGGCTCGGTGAACCCGCTGCCGGGATCGTCGCTGCGCAGGAACCGCACCAAGGCCCGGGCGACCGCGCCGGCCTCGGCCTGGCGCACGTCGTCCCGCTGGAGGAGGGCCTCCTCGCTGGGATTGGAGATGAAGCCCAGTTCGGCCAGGCTGGCCACCAGCCCCGCCTCCCCCGAGCGGCGCAGGATGCCGTAGTAGTCGCCTCCGGAGTCGCTGAGGCGGTACTTGGCGCCGGCGTCCCGGTCGCCTTTCCACTCCGCCGAGAAGGCCGACAGGGCCTTGACGATCTCGTCGTAGACGAGGCCGGACAGGCGCTTCGATTCAGCCGAATTGAACTGGTAGAAGGTCTCGCTCCCGGGGCGTTCCATCTCCACGTCCGGTTCGGCGTTGTGGTGGATGGAGACGAAGGCCTTCGGGTGCAGCGCGGCGGCCACGGCCACCCGGGAGGCGATGGTGACCCGGTAGTCGAACGGACGGGTCAGAGCCGCGGAGATCCCTTCCGCCCGCAGGGCTTCGACCGTCAGGCGGGCGACGTCGAGGTTCAGTTCCTTCTCGGTCAACCCGCCCGGGCCGACCGCGCCGGGTTCGCTGCCGCCGTGCCCGGGATCGATCACCACTTCGGCCGACCGGTCTGCCTGGCCGTCGGCGAGCTTGGCCCAGAACCGGTTCTCGCACGGGCTGAGGACACGGGCCCAGCCGTCCTCGGTCGAGTCGTAGGACACGGCCACACCGGGCTGGAGGCGGCCGACCGATGCGCCCCCCGGGGACCGGGCCAGCGCCAGGCCACCGGAGCCGGCCACCAGCACCCCGGCCCCGGGAGCGGCCGGGCCCGACGGAACCGACGGCACGGTCGTGGAGGTGGAGGCTCCCGTGCCGGTCGCCGCCAGGGTCGTCGTGGTACTCGGCGCCGAAGATGAGGTTGGCGCGACCGTGGTGGACGTGGTCGCCGGCGCCACCGCCGTCGTGGAAGACGCTGTCGTCGAGTCGCCGGCCGCCGTCTTCGAGCCCGACGATGACGAGCAGGCGCCGGCGCCGAGGGCGGCCAGTACCGCGACCATGGCGCAGGGGCCCCTCACTGTCCTCGCCGGTGTGGGCCGGATCACGAGCCCTTGAGGACCTCGGCCATCAGGTCGCCGATCTGGCTCGGGTTGCGGGCCACCCGGCAGCCGGCCTTCTCCAGCGCCGAGATCTTCGCCGCCGCCGTACCCTTGGAGCCGGACACGATGGCGCCGGCGTGGCCCATCTTCTTGCCCGCCGGGGCGGTGACCCCGGCCACGTAACCGACGACCGGCTTCGTCATCTCCGAGGCGATGAACTCGGCCGCCGTCTCCTCGTCGGAGCCGCCGATCTCGCCGATCATGACCACGGCGGTGGTGTCTGGGTCGGCCTCGAAGCGGGACAGGCAGTCGATGAACCCGGTGCCGGGCACCGGGTCGCCGCCGATACCGACGCAGGTGGTCTGGCCGATTCCCCGCTGGGTCAGCTCGTGGACGGCCTGGTAGGTGAGGGTGCCGGAGCGGGAGACGAGCCCCACCGGGCCGCCCGGCAGGGTGATCTCGCCCGGCATGATGCCGATGTTCGACTTGCCGGGCGAGATGAGCCCGGGGCAGTTGGGGCCGATCAGCACCGTGCCCGGATACGTGCGGTGCACGTAGTTCACGAAGCGGGCCTCGTCCTGGGCCGGGATGCCCTCGGTGATGCAGACGATCACGTCGACGCCGGCGTCGGCCGCCTCGAAGACGGCGTCGCCGGCGAAGCGGGCGGGCACGAAGATGAGGCTGGCGTTGGCGCCGGTGGCCTCGACGGCCTCGGCCACGGTGTCGAAGACAGGGATGCCCTCGACGTCGCTACCGCCCTTGCCGGGTGTGACCCCGGCCACCACCTTGGTGCCGTAGTCGCGGTTGCGCAGCGCGTGGAAGCGGCCCTCCCGCCCGGTCAGGCCGGACACGACCACCCGGGTCTGCTCGTCGATCAAGATGGACATGACCTACTTGCCTCCGTTTTTCCCGGGGACACCCCGTACCCCGGTCTGCGCGAGTTCCACAGCCTTGGCCGCCGCCTCCAGCATGGTCGACGCCGGCACGAGGCCCTCCCGGGCGCCCTCGGCCAGGATGGCCCGGCCCGCCTCGGCCTCCGTACCGTCGAGGCGTACGACCACCGGCACCGTCACGTTGATGCGGGCGAAGCCGTCGAGGATGCCCTGGGCCACGAGGTCGCAGCGCGTGATCCCGCCGAAGATGTTGATCAGGACCGACCGCACGTTGGGGTCGCCGGTGATCACCTCGAGGGCGTTGGCGATGGTGTCGGCGCCCGCTCCCCCGCCCACGTCGAGGAAGTTGGCGGCCTTGCCGCCCACCTCGCTCACGACGTCGAGGGTGCTCATCACGAGACCGGCACCGTTGCCGATGATGCCGACGTCACCGTCGAGGCCGATGTAGTTGAGGCCCTTCTCCCGGGCAGCCCGCTCCCGGGGGTCGAGCGAGCCGAAGGAACGCAGCGCCTCGAACTCCGGGTGGCGGAAAGAGGCGTTGTCGTCGAGCGACACCTTGGCGTCGAGGGCGTGCACCTTGCCGTCGGGCGTCAGGATGAGAGGGTTGATCTCGACCAGGTCGGCGTCGAGCTCCACGAAGGCCCGGTAGAGGCTCTTGAGGACGGCGATGACGCCGCTGCGGGCAGCCGGGTTGAGGTTGGCGCCGAAGACCAACTGGCGGGCCTGGTAGTCCTCCAGGCCGAGGATCGGGTCGACGTGCACCTTGGCGATGGCGGCCGGGTCCTCTTCGGCCACGGTCTCGATGTCCACACCGCCCTTGGCGCTGACCATGCCGAGGTGCTTCTGGGCGGCGCGGTCGAGCGTGAACGAGGCGTAGTACTCCTCGGCGATGTCGCTCGCCTTCTCGACCCACACCCGGCGCACGACGTGGCCCTTGATGTCCATCCCGAGGATGTTGCCGGCGTGGGTGCGGACCTCGTCGGCGTTG
>CAZCVW010000375.1:0-3249 GCA_964502185.1 uncultured Burkholderiales bacterium | reverse complement strand
AAGAACGTTGACGTATCAGAGCTCCTCAAAACGGCCGCGCTCAAGCAGTTGTCGAGGCTCGACCGCTTCGCCGACGGCACCGGCCGGGCCGAGGTGGACTTCTTCGAAGAGCGCAACCCGCGCATAGCTGACAACCAGGTGTGCGAGGTGCTCCTGCACCTCAAGGGTCACCTGGTCAAGGGCCACGCCGCCGCCGCGGAGCCGTTTGCCGCGGTCGCTCTGGCGGTTGAAAAGGTGGAGCACCAGGTCAAGCGGCTCAAGGAGAAAAGGATCACTCGCACCCATACGAGACGGGTACGGGTAGAGTCCCCGACGATAAACGGGGACCAATCCGAGGAGGGCGAGCCAGCGCGGATCGTGAAGACGAAGCAGTTCACGATCAAGCCGATGTCAGCTGAGGAAGCGTCGCTCCAGATGGACCTTCTGGGCCACGACTTCTACTTCTTTACCAGTTCGGAGAGCGGTCGGGCGGCGGTCATCTACCGCCGAAACGACGGCGACCTGGGCCTCATCGAGGCCGTAGGATGACTTGAGCCAGGGATTCCAGGAGGACGTGTGACGGACATCCCCGCAGCCGGGCAGGACCGGATCCGGGTTCTGATCGCTGACGACCACGCCTTGTTCCGTCGCGGTCTCATCATGGTGCTCGAGTCCGAGCCCGACATTGAGGTCGTCGCCGAAGCCCAGGACGGGACCGAGGTCATCGCCAAGGCGGAGGAGTTCGTACCCGACGTCGTCCTGATGGACGTCCGCATGCCCAAACTCAACGGCATCGAAGCGGCCCGGGCCATCCGGGAGTCGGTGCCCTCGGCGAAGATCGTCATGCTCACGGTCTCCGACGAGGAGGACGACCTCTTCGACGCCATCAAGGCCGGCGCCAACGGTTACCTGCTGAAGGAGATCTCCATCGAGGAGGTCGCCGACGCCATCCGCTCGGTGATCCAGGGCCAGAGCCTGCTGTCGCCGTCCATGGCCTCCAAGCTCCTCAACGAGTTCAACGCCATGGCCAAGCAGGCGGACGAGAAACCCCGCTTTGCCGCTCCCCGGCTCACCAGCCGCGAGCTCGAAGTGCTCAAGCTCGTCGCGCAGGGCATGAGCAACCGGGACGTGGCCGAGCAGCTCTTCATCGCCGAGAACACGGTGAAGAACCACGTCCGCAACATTCTGGAGAAGCTGCAGCTCCACTCCCGCATGGAGGCGGTCGTCTACGCCGTGCGGGAAAAGCTGCTCGACATCGGTTAGTGCACGACGGCCCGGTCGGCGCGGAACAGGCGCCGGCGGCGCCAACGGGCGGCGCCGGCGCCCAGCACCGTCACGAGCGTCAGCGCCGCCCCGGCGCGGTCCCAGCCGTCCACCGCCTCGTAGTCGAGGCTGAGCAGATGCTGGCCCGCCGGCACCCGGACGAGGGCCAGCCCGTCTGACGTCCGCTGCAGCGGAAGGCGCCGGTCGTCGAGTCGGGCCCGCCACTTGGGCGACCAGGCCAGCGCCACCGTGACGCCGGCCGGCCGCTCGGGCGACAGCGCGAAGGCCAGGTGTTCCGCTTCCGCCCTCACGAGGCGGCCCTCGAGGGGCGATGGTGCGCTGAGCAGCGAACCCGGCGCCGGCTGCCCGACCCGGGATGAGACGCTCAGGATGGACACCGGCGACTCCTGCCAGGCCACGTCGAACCGGCCCGAGGCGGCCAGCGCGTCGGTCAGTTCGTCGGTCGTGGCCACCACGTGTGTCACGCCCAGGCGGGCCATCGTGTCGGCCGCCTCGACCGGGGGCACCTGGTCGAGGGCCTCGGCCGCGAAGGCGGCGTCGGGCGTACTGGAGGACTCCAGGTTGAACCCGTTGAGGGAGTTGCGACCCGACACCCGGGCCAGCCAGATCTCCGGATGGATCACGCCGGTGCGGACGATCTCGGTCGGGAAGTCCCGCTGCGTGGCGAACCTCGCCCCGTCGGGTACCAGGCGGGCCAGTTCGCCGGCGGCGTCTCGGAGCTCGAAACGCGGTTCGGGAAGCTGGCCGACGGTGTGGCGGCCCGGGGCCAGGGCCAACACGAACACGGCCGCCAGGACAAGGGCGGCGGATCGGCCGGCTTCCCCGAACCGCCGGACGGCCGTGGCCACGAACGCGCCCACGCCGACGACGGAGAGCAACCCGACATAGCCGAGGCCGCGGTTGGCCAGCTGCAGGGTGATCTCGTGGCTGCCGTCGATCCGGACGGCGGCGTGGGCCACGGCCAGGTAGAGGGGAGGGACCGCGACCCAGGCCAGCACCTCGGGCCGGCGCCGGACCCGGCGCAGAGCGAGCAGCCAGGCGGCCACCACGACCAGCAGGAATCCGGCGGGGAAGAGGATCCGGCCCGCCCAGATGTCGCCGAGCCGCTCGCCGATGGGCGGCGTCGCCCAGGTCGTCACCACCCCGCGCAGGTCACGGTGGGCGAGGAGGGGCACGAGCCAGAAGCCGGCCAGCCCGAACGTCCCGAGGGCCGCGGCGGCCAACCGGCGCAGACCACCGCCGGAGAGACGTCGGCCGGCGGCGAGGGCGAGCAGCGTGAGCGCCGACGTCAGGGCGAAGAGGACGGTCGAGATGAGGTGGGTGACGACCATGGCGGCCAGCGAGCCGGCCGCCAGGAAGACCCAACCGGGGCGCGGATCCTTGAGGACCCGGAGGCAGGCACCGAGGGCCAGGCAGAAGAAGACGGCCCCTACCTGGTGGGAGATGAGCCCGACGTTGAAGAGACCGTCGAGGCCGACGCCGAAGTAGTTGGACACGCACAGGGCCAGCAGGCCGGCCAGTTCGGCCGCCCTCCGCCCCAGGCCGTAGGACCGGGCCAGGAACCAGACGGCGGGTGGGACGGCCACGTACGACAGGATGCAGACGGCCTTGAGGGCTCCGGTGTTGGACAGGGCGCCGAAGGTGACCGCCCGCAGGAGGGCCATGAGCCAGGTCAGGCCCGGGCCGTTGAAGAGGAACTCCTGCTGGCCGAGCACGAACCGGGGGAACCAGCCGTCGAGGCGGCCCCGCGCCACCAGTTCCGAGATGCCGAAGTCGGCCCGCACCAGGTGGGCCATGACGTCCTCGCCCGCCGGTGGGCGGGAGCCGAACACGGGGCTGACCAGCCACAACGCCACGGCCACGCCGAGCGCGGGACCGGCCCAGGTGGGCAATGTGCGTCGAGCGGCCGGCGGCGGGGAGGGCGTCGTCTGATCAGTGGCGCCGATGCCCGGCGCGGTGTCCACCACTGGGGCGGATGGTAGTGGC
>CAZCVW010000374.1:0-3255 GCA_964502185.1 uncultured Burkholderiales bacterium | reverse complement strand
GACGAGCGCTGCAGCGAGGTGTACCTCTCGCCCGACCTGCCCGACTACGTGAAGTGGGCCGAGGCCATGGGCTGCGTGGGCCTGCGGGTCGAGCACCCCGAAGAGGTGGCGGCCACCATCGAGAAGGCCAACGAGATCGACGACCGCCCCGTGGTCATCGACTTCCGGGTCGACTACCGGGAGAAGGTGTACCCGATGGTGCCCGCCGGCGGGTCCAACGACGACATCATCCTCGGCCCGGCCGAGGGCGAGGGCGGCCACTAGTGAGCGCCGAGTCCAAGCGGGGCCGGAAGATCTTCGCCGTGGCGCGGCCCGGCGAAGGGGGAGGTGCGAAAACATGAGCGAGCAGCAGCAGACCCATCACATCCTCTCCGTGCTGGTGGAGAACAAGGCCGGTGTCCTGTCCCGGGTCGTCGGCCTCTTCTCCCGCCGGGGCTTCAACATCTTCTCCCTGGCCGTGAGCCCCACCGACGACGACCGCTTCTCCCGTATGACGATCGTGGTCGACGCCGAGTCGGCCCCCATCGAGCAGGTCGTCCGCCAGACCGACAAGCTGATCAACGTGCTGGAGATCAAGGAACTGACCGCCGGCGAGGCCGTGGAACGGGAGCTGATGCTGTGCACCGTCCGGGTCGGCGCCGAGTTCCGGGGCCAGGTCACCGAACTGGCCTCCATCTTCGAAGCCAAGATCCTCGACGTGGCCGCCGACGCCCTCACGGTCATGGTGGCGGGCACGCCCGACAAGCTCGACGCCTGCGAGGAGCTGTTGCGGCCCTTCGGCATCGCCGGGCTGCAGCGCACCGGGCGTATCGCCCTCCCCCGCATCCGACGCGCCGGAGCGAGCGGCCGTACGCTGGCGGCCGTGCCTGATACCGCCTAGGAGGCGACGCTATGCCCGTCACCATTTACTACGACGACGACGCCGACATGTCGCTCATCGAGAGCCGCAAGGTGGCCGTGATCGGCTACGGCTCCCAGGGCCACGCCCACGCGCTCAACCTGATGTCGTCGGGGGTCGACGTGCGGGTGGGCCTCCGTGAAGGGTCGTCGTCCCGGTCCAAGGCCGAAGCCGCCGGCCTCAAGGTGGCCACCGTCGAGGCCGCCGTCGACGAGGCCGACGTGATCATGGTGCTCCTGCCCGACACCGAGCAGGCCCGGGTCTACAAGGAGTCGATCGAGCCCAACCTGCGCGACGGCGACTCGCTCGCT
The DNA here is from genome assembly GCA_964502185.1 of uncultured Burkholderiales bacterium. Taxonomy (GTDB): domain Bacteria; phylum Actinomycetota; class Acidimicrobiia; order IMCC26256; family BP-133; genus CAZCVW01. The sequence goes on along the minus strand of CAZCVW010000374.1, from coordinate 2,046 downwards.
TTCGCCCATGGCTTCAACATCCACTTCGGCCAGATCCGCCCGCCCAAGGGCGTCGACGTGTGGATGATCGCCCCGAAGGGCCCCGGCCACCTCGTGCGCCGGACCTTCGAGGACGGCGGCGGCGTCCCCGCTCTCGTCGCCGTCGGCCAGGACGCCACCGGCAAGGCCAAAGACGTGGCCCTCGCCTACGCCAAGGGGATCGGCGCCACCCGGGCCGGGGTGCTCAACACCACGTTCGAAGAGGAGACCGAGACCGACCTCTTCGGCGAGCAGGTGATCCTCTGCGGCGGGCTCACGGCCCTGATCACCGCCGCCTACGAGACGCTGGTGGAGGCCGGGTACCAGCCCGAGTCCGCCTACTTCGAGTGCCTCCACGAGGTGAAGCTCATCGTCGACCTCATCTACGAGGGCGGCATCTCCAACATGCGCTTCTCCATCTCCGACACGGCCGAGTACGGCGATCTGACCCGCGGCCCCCGCATCGTCACCGACGAGACCAAGGCGGAGATGAAGCGGATCCTCACCGAGATCCAGACCGGGCGCTTCGCCAAGGAGTGGATCAACGAGAACCAGGCCGGCCGCCCAGTCTACAATGCCCTACGCCGCCAGTCCGCCGCCCACCCCATCGAGGAGGTCGGCTCCCAACTGCGTTCGATGATGCCCTGGATCGGCGCCGGGAAGGCCAAGCCGCAGGACGTCTCCGGCGGGTAGCGCCGGGCGGGCAGCCCGAAACAAAGGCGACGAAGTAGCCGGCCGGGCGAACTGGCGTTCGTGAGGTCCGATCGCATCACTACCCGCCCCCCGTTGTTGCCGCCTTTCCGCGGCCACGCGCCGGTTGCTATTGGGCGAGGGCCCAGGCGGCGCCATCGGCATATTGGATGCGGAGATCGAAACCGCTCTCGCCGCCCCAGACGATGAACTCGGCGCCGGTCCACACACCCCGGGTCCGGCCCCGGTTGGCGATGGGCGCCTTTCCCAGCGCTTCCCACCGGTCGGTGGAGGGGTCGTAGGCGGCGCCGCCGTCGGCCAACTTGTCGGGGGCGGGTGGTGCCTCGAGCTCGCCGTCGTAGGCCGCGCCGCCCCAGACCACCACCCGGCGTCCGGTCCAGGCCGTCGCCTTGCCGTCGAGGAACGGGTCGGCAAAGGGACTCTTGGCGATGGTCGACCAGCGGTCGGCGGCCTCGTCGTAGGCGAGGCCCTCGCCGGCGAAGACGAGCGTTTCGCCGGTGTCCACGCCGATGCAGCCGGCCAGGTCGAAACACCAGGCCTCATCGGTCTTCGGGGCGGCGGCGGCCGGTAGCCAGCGGCCGTTGTAGCGGGCGCTGTCGGGGGCCTGTCCCGGCTGGCCGGAGAGACCCCAGGAGATCAGCACGTCGCCGGCCGCCGTGGGGGCGGCCAGGGGGCTCAACCGTCCGGTCAGGGGGCCGGCGGGGAGGACGGTCCAGCGGTCGCGGGCGGGGTCGTAGGCGGCGCCGTCGGCCAGGGGCGGGGGCTCCTGACCCTCCTCGGCGTTGGCGCCGCCCCAGACGATTAGCTGCGTACCGGTCCAGATCGCCCGGGCGCCGTAGCGGCGGGCGAGGGGAAAGGCGGGCAGCGGCCGCCACCGGTCGGCGGCCGGGTCGTAGGCCGCCCCGTCGACGAACTGGTTGTTGCCGTACCCGGTCTCCGTGCCGGGATCGCCGCCCCAGACCAGCATCTCCCTGCCCGTCCAGGCGGCGTAGTGGTCGGAGCGGGCGGCGAGGGGAGAGGCGGCCAGCATCCGCCAGCGGTCGGCCACCGGGTCATAGGCGGCTCCGTCGGCCTGGTACACGGGTGCGTTGCTCACCCGGCTGGCTCCGCCCCAGACGAGCATCTCCTTGCCTGCCCACACCGCGCTGTGGGAGTGGCGGCCCTTGATGGGGGCGGCGGGCAGCGTCCGCCACCCCGGCTTGCGGGCGGGCATGCCGGCCGGCGGAGGCGGGACCGGGGTGGCGGCTTCGGGGGGAGTGCCGGGGCCGAAGCCGGAACCCGGCACGCCGGAGACTGAGCCGCCAGACCCGGACGCGC
>CAZCVW010000373.1:0-3295 GCA_964502185.1 uncultured Burkholderiales bacterium | reverse complement strand
CAGGGCGGCCACAACGCCGGCCACACCATCATCGCCGACGGCATGACTCTCGCCCTCCAACTGGTGCCTTCCGGGATCCTCTATCCCCACATCACCCCGGTCATCGGCAACGGAGTGGTGATCGATCCGGGAGTGCTCCTGGCCGAGGTCGATATGCTCGAAGCCAAGGGGATCGACACGTCCCGCCTGAAGGTGAGCGGCAACGCCCACCTGATCATGCCGTACCACCAGGAGCTCGACCGGGTGACCGAGCGGTTCCTCGGCCGGAACAAGCTCGGGACCACCAAGCGGGGCATCGGGCCGGCCTACGCCGACAAGGCGACCCGCGTCGGCATCCGGGTGCAGGACCTCCTAGACGAGAAGATCTTCGCCCAGAAGCTCGACCTCGCCCTGCGGGAGAAGAACGGCGTACTGGCCAAGGTCTACAACCGGCTGCCGCTCAAGGCGGCCGAGATCTTCACCCGCTACCGGTCGTACCGGGAGCGGCTGGAGCCGATGATCGCCGACACGGTCCATCTCGTGCACGAGGCGCTCGACGCCGGCCAGCACGTCCTCTTCGAGGGCGCCCAAGCCACCTTCCTCGATCTCGACCACGGCACCTATCCCTTCGTCACGTCGTCGAACCCGGTGGCCGGCGGGGCCTGCACCGGGGCGGGCGTAGGGCCGCGCGACATCGACCGGGTCATGGGCGTGGCCAAGGCCTACGTCACCCGGGTCGGCAGCGGGCCGTTCCCCACGGAACTGTTCGACGAGACCGGTGACCTCCTGGTCGACCGGGGCGGCGAGTACGGGACCAACACCGGACGCCGCCGGCGGCCCGGCTGGCTCGACACGGTCATGCTCCGCCACGCCGCCCGGCTCAACAGCCTCTCCGAGCTGGCCGTGACCAAGCTCGACGTGCTGGCCGCGCTCCCCGAACTCAAGATCTGCGTCGCCTACGAGGGCGAGGACGGGCAGCGCTACGAGCACGTGCCCTACCACCAGTCCGTGCTCCACAAGGTGAAGCCGATCTACGAGACGTTCCCCGGGTGGGCCGCCGATCTCGGTGGGGTCAGCCGTTTTGAGGACCTGCCCGCCGCCGCCCGGGACTACGTCGCCGCCATCGAGCACTACTCGGGCGTCCCGGTCACGTACGTGGGAGTGGGCCCCGCCCGGGACCAGACCGTCGTCATGCCCACCGCCGCCTAGCCTGCGGTGTCATGAGGGTTCTGGTCATCGGGTCGGGGGGTCGGGAGCACGCCCTGGCCTGGGCCCTGTCCCGGTCCGAGTCGGTCAGCGAGGTGATCGCGGCGCCGGGCAACCCCGGTATCGCCCGGCTCGGCCGGTGCCTGCCGGTCGACGCCGCGGACCCGTCCTCCGTCGCGGCCTTGGCCGACGCCGAGGACGTCGACCTGGTGGTGGTCGGCCCCGAGGTCCCCTTGGTGGCCGGGGTCGTCGACGCCGTCGAGGCGCGCGGGCGGCTCGCTTTCGGGCCCCGGGCGGCCGCCGCCCGGCTCGAGGGATCCAAGGCCTGGATGAAGCACGTCCTGGCCGAGGCCGGGGTGCCGACCGCCCGCTACGGCGCCTTTTCGGGCGACGAGGAGGACGCCGCCCTCGCCTTCCTGGAGACGCTGCCGGGGCTGTATGTCGTCAAGACCGACGGGCTGGCGGCCGGCAAGGGTGTGATCGTCACCACTTCCCTCGTCGAAGCGCGGGCCGCCGTCCGCAGCTACCTGTCGGGCGAGGCTTTCGGCGACGCCGGCCGCACGCTCGTGATCGAGGAGGGTCTCTCGGGGCCGGAAGTCTCGCTCCTCGTCCTGTGCGACGGGACCGACGCCGTGCCCCTCGCCCCCGCCCAGGACTTCAAGCGCATCGGGGAGGGCGACACCGGGGCCAACACCGGCGGCATGGGCGCCTACTCGCCCGTCCCCCTGGCCGGGGGCGACACCATTGTCGAAGAGGTCATGGCCAAGGCGGTCGGTCCGACGCTCACCACCCTGGAGCGGATGGGCGCCCCCTACCGCGGCGTGCTCTACGCCGGGCTCATGCTCACCCCGGACGGCCCCAAGATCCTCGAGTACAACGTCCGCTTCGGCGACCCGGAATGCCAGGTGGTGCTGCCCCGGCTCGCCTCCGACCTCGGCCTCCATCTGCAAGAGGCCGCCTCCGGCCGGCTGGGCACGCCCCTCGAGTGGCGCTCCGAGTCCTGCGTGACCGTCGTGCTGGCCAGCGAGGGTTACCCTGCATCTCCCCGCCCCGGAGACGCCATCGACGGACTGCCGGAGGCGGAGGCGATGGAGGGCGTGACGGTGTTCCAGGCCGGAACGAAGCAGGGGGACGACGGTCAGGTGCTGACCGCCGGTGGCCGGGTGCTCAATGTCACCGGCCTCGGCCCGACGCTGGCCGCCGCCCGCCAGCGGGCCTACGCCGCCGCCGGCCGCATCACCTGGCCGGGCGTCACCTATCGCCGTGACATCGCCGCCAAAGCGGCCGACACAGGAGCGCCGTGATCCCCCGTTACTCCCTGCCCGCCATGGCCGGGCTGTTCACCGACGAGGCGCGCTTCGGGGCGTGGCTGGAGGTGGAGATCCTGGCCGTGGAGGCGTGGGCCGAGCTCGGCGTCGTCCCTCGCGAGCACGCCGTGGTGGTGCGGGAGCGGGCCGGCTTCGATGTGGCCGCCATCGAGGAGCGGGAGCGGACCACCAACCACGACGTGGCCGCCTTCGTCGACATCGTGGCCGACCGGGTGGGCCAGCCCGCCGGGGCGTGGGTCCACTACGGGCTGACCTCGTCGGATGTCGTCGACACCGCCCTCTCGCTGGCTCTCACCCGGGCCGCCGATCTGCTGGTCGAGGCGGCCGGCGCGCTCGAGCGGGCCATTGCCGCCCGGGCCCGGGAGCTGCGGGATGTGCCGATGGTGGGCCGCACGCACGGGATCCATGCCGAGCCGACGACCATGGGGGCGAAGCTGGCCCTGTGGGCCCTGCAGGTGCGCCGGGATCGCCGCCGCCTGCAGACGGCCCGGGACACCATCGCGGTGGGAAAGCTGTCCGGCGCGGTCGGGACGTACTCGAACGTGGACCCCCGGGTAGAGGCCTACGTGTGCCAGCGGCTCGGGCTCCGGCCCGTTCCCGCCACCCAGGTGCTGGCCCGCGACCGGCACGCCGAGTTCGTCTACGCCTGTGCCTCGGTGGGCGCGACCGTCGAGGCGTTCGCCACCGAGGTCCGCCACCTGCAGCGCACCGAGGTCGGCGAGGCGGCCGAGCCGTTCGCCAAGGGCGCCCAGAAGGGCTCCTCGGCCATGCCCCACAAGCGC
>CAZCVW010000372.1:0-3321 GCA_964502185.1 uncultured Burkholderiales bacterium | reverse complement strand
TAGATGCTCGTCGTGCTCGACGTGGTGGGGATGACCCCGAAGCTGCTGGCCCACATGCCCGCGCTGTCCGCCCTTGGGCAGGCCGGGACCAGCGCTTCACTCACGACCGTGCTGCCCGCCGTCACCTGTTCGGTGCAGGCCACTCTGCTCACCGGCGCGGCCCCAGCCGACCACGGGATCGTCGGCAACGGGTGGTTCTTCCGGGACCTTGGCGAGGTGTGGCTTTGGCGCCAGAGCCACGCCCTCATCGAGGCCGAACCGGTGTGGGAGACGGCCCGGCGGTCGCGGCCGGACCTGACCGTAGCCAACCTGTGCTGGTGGTACGCGATGGGTGCCAGCACGGACTGGACGGTGACGCCCCGGCCGATCTACCACGCCGACGGTCGCAAGAGCCCCGACTGCTACACCCGCCCGCCGGCCTTGCACGACGAACTGGAGACGGCTCTCGGTCCCTTCCCTCTGTTCTCCTACTGGGGGCCGGGGGCGGGTATCGCCTCGTCGGAGTGGATCGGCCGGGCGGCCGAGTTCGTCGTGCGGCGGTACCGGCCGGACCTGTCGCTCGTCTACCTGCCCCACCTCGACTACGACCTGCAGCGCTACGGGCCCGACAGCCCCGAGGCCCGGGAGTCGGCGGCGGCCGTCGATGCCATCGCCGCTCGGCTCATCGAGATGGCCCGCGGCCACGGCGCCACCGTGGTGGCCCTGTCGGAGTACGGCATCACACCGGCCACCCGCCCGGTCGACATCAACCGGGCCCTGCGCCGGGCCGGTCTGCTCGAGGTCCACACCCAAGCAAACATGGAGTACCTGGATCCGCACGCCTCGGCCGCCTTCGCCGTCGCCGACCACCAGATCGCCCACGTGTACGTCCGCGATCCCGGGCGGGTGGAGGAGGTGGCCGCCCTCCTGGCCAAACTCCCGGGCGTCGGCGAAGTTTTGGACGGGCCGGGGAAGGCGTCCGCCGGGCTCGACCACCCCCGGGCCGGCGAACTGGTGGCCGTGGCCGAGCCCGGGGCCTGGTTCACGTACTACTACTGGCTCGAATCCGCCCGGGCGCCCGACTTCGCCCGCACCGTGGAGATCCACCGCAAACCGGGCTACGACCCCGCCGAGCTGTTCATGGATCCGGCCGACCGGCTGATCAAAGCCAAGGCCGGCCTCGCCCTGGCCCGCAAGGCGGCGGGCCTGCGCTACACCCTCGGGGTCGTGCCGCTCGACCCGTCCTGCGTCCGCGGCACCCACGGCCGCCTACCCGATGACCCCGCCGACGGCCCCGTGTTCCTCTGCTCCGAGCCCGGCGCCGCCCCGTCCGGCTCCGTGGCCGCCACCGACGTGAAGCAGCTTCTCCTCGGCCTCCTCGCCCCCAGGTGATGGCGATATTGCGGCTCTAGGTGAGTGGTGTCGAATGCGCCTGCCGACCGCGGCAGGCCCAACTGGCGTTCACGCCGGTTCGCTGACCAGCACTTTTGCCAGCTAATGAACGCCAGTTCCGTCAAGCCCAGGCTGCTCGCGCCGTTTCACACCAACCACCTAATGGGGCGGGCTAGTCGGCCCGGAGAGCAAGGCCGAGGACAGCGGCCACGGCCACGATTAGGGGTTCGGGCGCCCGCCGGCCGAAGCGCACGAGCAGGCCGACGGTGACGACGGCGATGAGGGCGGTGGTGACATCGACGATCGAACCCCGGCCGAGGACGAACACCGCCCCGGTGATCGCGCCGATGGCGGCGGACGTGACCCCGTCCACGAAAGCGGCGATCCCGGGTCGCTTGCCGTGCTTGCGGAACCAGGGGGCGGGCACGATCGTGAGCAGGTAGCAGGGCAGGAAGGTGGCCACGGCGGCGATCGTCGCCCCGGGGAGGCCGGCCACCAGGAAGCCGATGAAGCCGGTGGTGATCACCACCGGCCCCGGGGTGATGAGGGCCACGGCCACCGCGTCGAGGAACTCCCGCTCGTTCAGCCAGCCGTACTGCTCGACGACCCCGCCGTAGAGGAAGGGGACGATGGCGAGCCCGCTGCCGAAGACGAAGGCGCCGGCCTTGCTGAAGAACACGGCGATGTCGAGGAGGGTCGCGCCCGGGGCCTTGGGGACGGGGCGCCCAGCGAGGACGCCGAGGGGAACGGCCCACAGCGCCGCCAAGCCATGGCCCTCGGCCCAGGGCAGGAGTGGAGGCGGAGTGCGCACGAGGTACACGAGCAGGCCGGCGGCCAGGAACAGGGCGATCTTCTCGGTCCGGGTAACCGCGGTGTAGATGGCCAGCGTGGCGAAGATCCCGAGCAGGAGCGGGTCCCGCCCGATGGTGCGGGTCGTGAGCTTGTAGGCGCTGGTGGCGATGATCCCGATGACGGAGGCGCCGACCGCGTAGAAGACGTCCTGGATCCAACTGAGCCCGGCGTAGGCGACGTAGAGCCAGCCCCCGACCACGACCATGAGGAAGCTCGGGAGCACGAAGGCAACGGCCACGAGCGTGGAGCCGAGGACGCCGTAATGCACGAACCCGAGGTAGATGGCCAGCTGGGCGGCGAGCGGTCCGGGGGCCAACTGGGCGAGGGCGAGGCCGTCCTTGTACTCGCCCTGGGTGATCCAGCCCCGGCGCTCGACGAGGTCGCGGTGCATGTAGCCGGTGAGGGCCACCGGCCCGCCAAAGCCGATCGCGCCGAGCTTGAGGAAATAGGCGACCAGCTGCCGCTGGGAGTAGGCCGAGGCGCCGGCGGGAGTCTCGCCCGCCGGCTCAGCCACCGCTCACGCCGGATCCCGCCCCAGGAGCAGACCCCGGCGGCGGTGTTCGTAGAGGCCGTCGAACACGGCGGCGGTGACCGAGAGGACCTGGGGGTCTTCATGGACCATGGACAGACCTCGGCAGATAACGTCGAGCCCAGGAGCCTCGGGGGCGTCGTAGCGCTCGTCGTCGAGGTCAGCTTCGTGGACGATGCGGGCCAGGTCCCACAGCACCAGGTCGTCCAAGCCGTAGCGGCTGAGCATGGTCTCGAACGTGCAGTCGCCTCCGTGGTGGCCCAACTCGGCGCCTCGCATGTCGAAGGGCGTCGCATCGGGAGGGACCTCGGAAGGGTCGTCGACGAAGACGAACTCCGCCTCCGGATCGATGGAACGGCGGATGAGCCAGGCGCAGGCCGCCCGGTCCACGTGAACGCCCCGCCGGGTCGCCCACCTCATGCCGAGACCTCCACCGCCTCGGCCAGCGCCTCCACCCCCCGGCGGGCCTCGGCCGCCTCCGGGGGCGGGAAGAAATCCCGAGCGCGGATGGCCCGCAGTTCCCGGCGCAGCCGCCGGAGGGTGCGGCGCCGGGCGGCTGGCTCCTGCCC
>CAZCVW010000371.1:0-3337 GCA_964502185.1 uncultured Burkholderiales bacterium | reverse complement strand
GGCCCCAGCCGCCTCCACCGGAGCCAGGGCGGCCCGGGCCGCGCCCCGGAACCCGCCGAGAGCAGGGCCGGCCAGGCCGGCGTGGTCGAGGAGCACCAGCGTCAAGGCCGTGGCGGCGAGGAGGGCCACCCGCGGCGGCCGGGCGCTCGGCCGGGCCTCGTTCACATCTTCCCCGTGGTGAGGAACACGCTCTGCGTCTCCTCGAGGTGGTCGAGACAGTGCCCGGCGCCCCTGGCCACGGCGTGCAGCGGGTTGCCGGAGATGGTGACCGGCATGCCTGTCTCGTCGGCCAGGCGCTGGTCGAGGCCGCCGAGCAGGGCCCCGCCGCCGGTCAGGGCGATGCCGGTGGTCATCACGTCCGCGGCCAGGTCGGGAGGGGTGCGGTCGAGGGTCGCCTTGACCGCGTCGACGACGGCGGCGACGGGTTCCTCGAGAGCCTCGCGGATCTCGGCCGAGGTGGTGACGACCGTGCGGGGCAGGCCGGTCACGAGGTCGCGACCCCGGATCTCGGCCTCGAGTTCCTCTTCCGGGGGGTAGGCGCTCCCGAGGACGAGCTTGATCTCCTCGGCGGTACGGACCCCGACGGCCAGGCCGTACTTCTTCTTGGCGTAGGCGGAGATCGCCTCGTCGAACTCGGCGCCGCCCAGGCGGAGCGACTCGCGGGCCACGATGCCGCCGAGCGAGATGACGGCGACCTCGGTGCGCCCCCCGCCGACGACCACCACCATGCTGCCGGAGGCTTCGTGGACGGGGAGGCCGACGCCGATGGCGGCGGCCATCGGCTCCTCGATGAGGGCGACAGGGCGCCGGGCGCCGGCCGACTCCGCCGCTTCCTGCACGGCCCGCTGCTCCACCCCGGTGATGCCGGTGGGCACGCAGATGAGCATCCGGGCCCGGGACCAGCGCCGGGGATGCACCTTTTCCACGAAGTAGCGGAGCATGCGCTCGCACACTTCGAGGTCGGCGATCACCCCGTGCTGGAGCGGGCTGATGACCTCGATGCTGGCCGGGGTCCGGCCGAGCATGCGCTTGGCTTCGATCCCGACGGCGACCGGGCGGCCGTCCTTGGTGCCGACGGCGACCAGCGAGGGCTCCTCCAGGACGATGCCCCGGCCCCGCACGTAGACGACGGTGTTGGCCGTGCCGAGATCGACGGCCGTGTCGCGTCCAGAAAAAATACGTTCCCTGTCGATCAGCCCGCCCTCCGCCCGAGTGCCGACGCTGAAACTTTGAATGACAGGGCGGAGATTACACGCTTGTAGTTACGAGGGGAAGAACAGCCCCAGTTCCCGCTCGGCCGACTCGGCGGAGTCGGAGCCGTGGACGAGGTTCTCGGTGAGCTCGATGGCGAGGTCGCCGCGGATCGTGCCGGCGGCGGCCTGGCGCGGATTGGTCGCGCCCATCAGGGCGCGGACCACGGAGAACGCCTCGGGACCCTCGACCGCCAGGGCCACGACCGGACCCCGGGTGATGAAGTTCACCAGCTCGCCGAAGAACGGCTTCTCGGCGTGCTCGGCGTAGTGCCGGCCGGCCAGCTCCTTGTCGATGGTGAACATGCGCATCTCGGCGATGCGCAGGCCCTTGCGCTCGAAGCGGGAGATGATCTCCCCGACGAGGCGGCGTTCCACGGCGTCGGGCTTACACAGGACAAGGGTGCGGTCGCTCATGGGCTGAGACTATCCGGGGGACAGGGACTATCCGGGAGACAGGGGCGACAGCGCCGCTCTCGCTTCGCCGACGAGGTACAGCGAGCCGGCCACGACGACCTGCCCGTCCTCCGGCGTCACCCGCAGGGCCCGCAACACGGCCTCGGGGACGCTGTCGGCCACCTCGAGGCGGTCCGGGTCGACGCCGAGGTCGAGGGCGGCGGCCGTGAGGTGGCGCGGCTCGAGCGCCCGGGGGCTCGACGGCCGGCACACGATCACCCGCTCGGCGGTCCCCGCCCCGAGCGCCTCGAGCATCTGGCGTGGGTCCTTCTCCCGGAGCAGGCCGACCACCAGGGTGCGGGGGCCGGGGACGAACTCCTCGTCGAGGGCGTCCATCAGGGCGTGGGCACCGGCCACGTTGTGGGCGCCGTCCAGCACGACGAGCGGCGAGCGCCCGACGACTTCGAGGCGCCCCGGGGCACGGAAGGCGGCGAAGGCCTCCGCGACCAGGTCGGGTTCCAGGGGTGCGCCGAAGAACGCCTCGGCGGCGGCGAGGGCGACGGCCGCGTTCTCCGCCTGGAAACCACCGTGCACCGCGAGGAACAGTTCGGGATACCCGTCGCCGGGGGTGCGCAGGTCGAGCATGCGCCCGCCGTGGGCGGGCCGGTCGTCGACCACGTCGAAGTCCTCACCCCGGATCAGCACCCGGCTCGCCCCCCGACTGAGGAAGATCTCGCGCAACTCGTAGTCCATCTCGCCCAGCACCAGCGTCGCCCCCGGCTTCACGATCCCGGCCTTCTCAGCGGCGATGCCGGCCCGCGTGGGGCCGAGGTACTCGGTGTGGTCCAGGCTCACGTTGGTGATGACCGCCACGGTGCCGTCGCCGACGTTGGTGGCATCGAAGGTGCCGCCGAGCCCCACTTCCACGACGGCGGCCTCCACGGCCACGTCGGCGAAATAGCGGTAGGCGGCGGCGGTCAGGATCTCGAAGTAGGAGGGGCGGGCGGGGAGGGAAGCCTCGACCGACTCGATCACACCCAGCACGTCGGCCAGAGCCGCGTCGTCGATGGGCTGGCTGGCCCAGGCGATCCGCTCGTTCACCCGTTCCAGGTGCGGGCTCGTGTAGGTGCCGACCGAGAGCCCCTTGGCCGTCAACAGCTGGGCGGTGAGCCGGGCCGTGGTCGTCTTGCCGTTGGTCCCGGTGACGTGGACGATCGGGTAGTCCCGCTGCGGACTGCCCAGCAGGTCCACCAGGAACTCGATGCGGTCCAGGCTGGGGGCTCGCCGGAGGCCGCCGGAGCGATCGTCGCCAGCCTCCAGGTTCGTGTGGGCGTTGAGCCATTCGAGGGCGTGATCGAGCGAGGTGGGAGCCACGGCTAGGCGGTCAGCTGCTCGCGCTGGGCGTTCAGGGTCTCGAGCGCTTCGCGCGCCTCGGTGTCCCGCCGCCGGATGTCCTCCACGACGTGGACGGGCGCCTTCGTCATGAAGGACTGGTCGGAGAGCTTCCGCTCCACCTTGTCGAGTTCGGCCTGGAGCTTGCCGATCTGGCGGTCGAGGTCGGCTACGACGGCCCCCATGTCGACGACGCCTTCCAGGGGCAGGGCGATGGTGGCGCCCGCCGCCACGAGGCGCTGCTCGCCGGGCTGCGGGTCCCGGCCCGCCACCATCTCGAGCTCGGACAGCCCGGCCAG
>CAZCVW010000370.1:0-3343 GCA_964502185.1 uncultured Burkholderiales bacterium | reverse complement strand
GGGACGCCGGGGAGCTGGTCGCGGCGCTGGGACAGGGGCGCGGCCCCGAGCGCCTCCTCGACTTCATGCTCCGCACCGGGCCCTACGGCGACGGGTTCGGCGCCCGGCCCGGGGGGCTCAGCCTCGGCGCCCTCCTCGCCGCCCCTCACGGGATCGACCTCGGGCCCCTCGAGCCCCGCCTCCCCGAGGTGCTGCGCACACCGTCGGGCCTGGTCGACCTCGCTCCCGAGCTCATCGTGGCCGACGTCGCCCGCCTCGCCGCAGCCCTCGACCGGGCCCCGGCCGACCTCACCCTGGTCGGCCGCCGGCACCTGCGCTCCAACAACTCGTGGATGCACAACGTGCCGGTCCTGGTGAAGGGCAAGCCCCGCTGCACGCTCCAGATCCATCCCGCCGACGCCGCCCGGTTCGGACTGGTCGACGGTGAGCCGGCCGAGGTCACCTCCCGCACCGGCCGCGTCACGATCCCGGTGGAGGTCACCGAGGGAATCCGCCCCGGCGTGGTGTCCATCCCCCACGGTTGGGGCCACGACCGGCCCGGTGCCGAGATGGCCGTCGCCGCCCGCCACGCAGGCGTGAACAGCAACGTCCTGGCCGACGAGGAACTGTTCGATCCCCTGTCCGGCACCGCCGTCCTCAACGGCATCCCCGTCACGGTCCGCCCGGCCGCCCAACCTCGAGGCGCCAACCTTCGAGGCGACAGCGCGGATACTGGTCAGAGCCGCACCAGCGCCATCGCCTGACAGAAGGCGGTTACGGCTGGGCGAGGGCGGCCACGTCGATCTTGAGTCGGACGGGCTCCTCCACGTCGGCTACCGGACCTTCGGCCTCGGTCCGGTAGCCGACCCCGTCGAGGACGAGGCAGCTGACGCGACCGGCCTCGGGATCGACGATCCAGTAGGCGGGGATACCGGCGGCGGCGTAGGTGGCCCGTTTGGTGACGCGGTCGTTGGTCACCGAACCGGGGGAGACGATCTCCACCACGAGGGTGACCGGCAGATCGAGGCGTGGACCGGTGCGGCCCCTTTCGACGACGACGAGGTCGGGCTCCACCCTCTGGCCACCTGGGAGGTCCACGTCGGGGGCGGCAAAGACCTCCATCTCCGGCCAGGCGTCGGCCAGAAGGCGCTGGAGGCGGTAGGAGATGCGCTGGTGATCGACCCCGGGGACGGGCGTCATCACGATGGCCCCTCCGATCAGCTCGTAGCGCCGACCGTCGTCGGGCATGGCCTCCAGGTCGGCAACGGTAAGGCCGGTGATCGTCATGGCAGCCCCTTTCACTTCTCCGCGTCCAGGGTACCGGCGTCACCGGCGCATGCCGGCAAGTCCGTCTCGTGGCGGACAGTGTGACGACCGCTATTGCCGCGTGGCGTTCTGTCGCTGGCCTGCACCGGTATCCGGTGCAAACCAGCGACAGTTCGGAGACAGTACCGATCGGCCGATCATGGATTCGGGCCGGCGGCTTCTACCATGGCCTTGTGAAACGCCTACTGGGGGTGTTGCTGGCCATCGCCGGGGGGACGGGCGGGCTCGCCTCGCCCGGCGCGACCGCGCCGGCTCCCACCGTCTGCCGGTTCGAGGCCGAATTCACGCTCTCCCCCGGCCTGGGCCTGGTTCCGACCTCGGGCGCCTTCACCTCCGGCGGCGAGCAGGGCACCGTGTCGTGCGACGGGCCCGTCGACGGGGCCCGCCCGACGGGGGCAGGCACCTTCGGGGCCGCCGGCGACTACCGCACCCCCGGTCCGGACGGGTGCAGCAGCGGCGAGGGCACTGCCCTCCAGTCGTTCACCGTTCCCACGAGGGACGGGCCGTTCCGTTTCACCAACGCCGTGCGCTTCACCTGGCACCCCGAGCCGGCCCTGACGGGAGACCCCGACGCCCCGTTGGCCATCGCCGTCGGCGAATTCCATGGCCCGGAGATGTCCGGCACCCTCGTCATCATCCCGGAAGAAGGGGATTGCGTGACCGCGCCGGCCACCCGGGTCGTCGTCCATCTGGAGGGAACCGTGACGCACGACCATGGTGGCACGGCGGGCGCGGCATCTCCACGGCCATCCGCCGCACTCCGGCGTCAACTGGTCGCACTGACCCGTCACCGTTAGGACAACTGCAAGTACTGTCCCCCGTCTTCGGCCTCGGAGGGGGGACCGATGGGTAGGGCAGCGGGCACTGGCGCGATCGTCGGCCGGGAGGCCGAACTGGGCTCCCTGCGACTCTTCCTGCGCGCCCTCCCCACCGGACCGCGGGCGCTCGTCCTCGCCGGGGAGGCGGGCCTCGGCAAGACCACCTTGTGGAACGCCGGGCTGGCCGAAGCGCAACGCCGCTCCTACCGCACGCTCGTGGCCCGACCCGCCGCCTCAGAAGCCGACTATCCCTACGCCGCTCTCGCCGACCTGTTCGAGGATCTCGGCGAAGAGGCGCTCGGCTGCCTGACGGGCGCCCCCCGGGAAGCCCTCGAGGTGGCGCTCCTGCGGGCCGAACCGAGCGGGCGGGCCCTCTCGCCCCGGGCCGTAGCCGCCGCCGTCCGCCGCGTGCTCACCACCCTGGCCGAGGCCGGCCCGGTCGTCGTCGCCATCGACGACGCCCAGTGGCTCGACGCCCCCAGCGCCGGGGTGCTCTCGTTCGCCCTCCGGCGCCTCGGACGGCATCCGGTCGGCATCCTGCTCGGCCTGCGCTCCACGGGGGAAGATCGAGCGCCTCCGGGAGATGGCGGGGCGGTCCCGGTGCCCCTCGGGCTCGACCGGGACCTCCCCGAGGACCGGCTCACCGTGCTCGCCCTCCCGCCGCTCGAGCCCGAGCCGATGAGCCGTCTGCTCTTCGCCCGGCTCGGCGCCGCTCTTCCGCTCCAGGTGTTCCCCCGGGTCTACGAGGCCTCGGAGGGCAACCCGTTCTTCGCCCTGGAGCTCGGACGGGCCCTGCTCCGGACCGGGACGGCGCTCGATCCCGACGACCCCCTGCCGGTGCCCGCCTCGCTCCGCAGCCTGGTCGAGGAACGGCTCACCGCCCTCGCTCCCGAGGCGTGCGAGGCTCTGCTGGCCGCCTCCGCCCTGGCCCGGCCCACCCGGTCGCTGGTCGACGCCGCCAGCTACTGGCCCGCCTCGGCGGCGGGGGGCCTGTTGGCCGCCGTCGACGCCGGGGTCCTCGAACTCGACGGTGACCGGGTCCGGATCACCCACCCCCTCCTCGCCTCGGTGGCCTACGCGGAGTGCCCGCCGGAGCGGCGCCGAGAACTGCACGCCCGCCTCGCTTCCATGGTGGAGGACCCCGAGGAGCGGGCCCGTCACCTCGCGCTCGCCGCCGCCGGGCCCGACGAGCAGGTCGCCCTCGCCCTCGACGAAGGGGC
>CAZCVW010000369.1:0-3366 GCA_964502185.1 uncultured Burkholderiales bacterium | reverse complement strand
CAGAAGCCGAGCGGTCGGGCCGAGAGGGCATGGTGGCCCGGAGGTCGGACGGCCAGGAAGGCGGCGTCGCCCTCGCCCCGGCGGAGCGCGTCGATGGCCTCCAGGCCCGCGCCGGCCGCCAAAAGGCCCGCCCGCCATGAACCGGCAGAGACCATCGTGTCCGGGTCGAGCGAACCCCCTCCACCGGCGCAGAAGCGGGACAGGGCGTCGAGGTAACCCGGCGGGTGCACCAGGCTCAGCTCGTCCGTGGTCGCCTCTCTCGGCGCCAGCCGGCGCGTGGCCTCCGGCGCCCCCAGCGCCACACCCTCGAGGACGGCCTCCAGGCGCTTGACCCGCTCCGGATGGCCGGGCCCGGTGTCGTGGTGTTCGAAGGCTGGATCGGTGGCGACAAGCAGCATCCGCCCAGGTTAGAGGCCTGCCGGTGCGGCCGTGTTCCGGGGGCCCGGGAGTACGATTCGAACATGTCCGGCTTGGGGAACCGCCCGGCGACGCTGGGGCGCGTGACCCCGTGAGTTCGGAAACCATCGAGCGTTCCGGGGAACGGGCGCGCCTCGCTTCCTGGCGAGGCGACGGGCGCGTCGCGCATCTGAGCCCGGCGGCCTTGGCGCCGCTCTCCGCCGACTTCATCGGCTGCTGCGTGGACCGGCTGCGGCGCCGGGGCTACACGTCCGTGGTGACCAGCGCCCTGTCGGTCACCGAGGCGCGGGGGTTCCTCCAGGCCGGCTTCGAGATCCGCGAGGAACTCGATCTCCTGGCCCACGACCTGCGGGAGATCCCGCCGGCGCCTGGGGGCCTCCGCCGGGCCCGCAAACGCGACCGGAAGGCGGTCCTCGCCCTCGACTCCATGGCCTTTCCCGACTTCTGGCAGCTGGGTGTCGGCGGCCTCGGCGAAGCCCTCGTCGCCACCCCCCACGTGCGGTTCCGGCTCTCCTGGCGGGGCGCCGCCCCCCGCTCCTCCCGCTTGTCAATCAGCTCGACGACCATCGCCGGTTACGCCATCACCGGACGCGGCGCGGGCATCGGCTACCTGCAACGGCTGGCCGTGCACCCGGACGCCCGCGGGCTCGGCCTGGGCCGGGCCCTGGTCGTCGACGGGCTCGGATGGCTGCGCCGGCGCGGCTGTAACCGCGCCCTGGTGAACACCCAGCAGACCAACGACGCGGCCCGGGCGCTGTACGTGGCCTGCGGTTTCCGCCTCGTGCCGGAAGGCCTGCAGGTCCTGGCGAGGGCTCTTTGAAGTCTCGCGGCGCCCGTCCGGTCTGCGCCCGTCCTCTCTGGGGCGTTCTGGGCGTCATCCTCATCCTGGCGGGGGTCCTGCCGGCCCCCCAAACTGCATTCGCCCAGGCTCCGTTCGCCGAGGCTGGGCCCGTCGCCGTGCTCGTGCGCCAGCCGGCCTGGGTCGGCCCCGGCGACGCCGCCGTGATCGAATTCCGGATCCCGGAACCGGCCGGGGACCTCGAGGTCGAGGTCACCGCCCACCGGGCTGTCACCTCGCGCTCGGCCTTCACCCGCAGCCTGGGTGGCGGTGGGCTCGGGGCGGCGGAAGGCCGGGTCAGCGCCCCCGTCGCCTCCCTTCCCGTCGACGCCGAGGGCGACCGCCTCCTGGTCGTGGGTATCCAGGGTCCCGAGACACCGCCCGACGCGACCCGGATCGTTCCGGGGCGGACGGGTGTGTACCCGCTCGACGTCGTGTTCCGCCGCCCGGGCGCCAACCCGAGCACCCGGTTCGTGACCCCGCTGGTGGTGGTGGCCCCGGGCCTGATTCCCCTCACGCTGGCCTGGGTGTGGCGCTTCGACGCCACCCCCGCCCATCTCCCCGACGGCCGCCTCCGTCCCTCGGCCCTCCGAGCCTTGGCTCCCGGTGGCCGTCTGGCCCGAATGGCCGCCGCCGGAGCCGCCGCCGGCAACGTCCGCCTCACCATGGCGCCGAGCCCCGAGACCCTCGAAGGATGGACCGAGATGGTCCGCAACGGCGGTCGGCGGGACGGCTCCGAAGCCGCGTCGGCCAACCCCGGCGCGGCTCTCGGCCAGTTTCGGGCCGCGGCCGCTCAACCGGGCCACCAGGTCCTCGCCTCTCCGTACGTTCCCGCCCACCTGGCGGGCCTGGCGGCGGCCGGGCTGTCGGGCGAGATCGACCGGCAGTTCGCCCGGGGCACGGAGGCGTTGACCGAGGCGCTGGACGCCGCGCCACCGCCGGCCACCCTCCTGGCCGGGTCACTCGACGCTGACGCCCTGGCCCGGCTCCGCCAGTACGGCGTAGAACGCCTGGTCGTGCCGCCGTCGGCCCTGGCGCCACAAGCCCAGCGGTTGACCCCGGGCCGTCCGTTCCTTCTCGGTCTGCGGGGCCGCCCGTTCGACGCCGCCGTCTCCGACCCGGACCTCGCCTCGCTCCTCACCGGCGGCGACCCGCCCGCCCTCCAGGCCGCCCGCTTTCTGGCCGCCCTGAGCCTGGTGGCCTTCGAAGCACCTCGGGAGCAGCGCGGTGTCGTGGTCGCCATGCCACCCGATTGGAGCCCGAGCGCCACGCTGCTCTCCACGCTGGTCGGCGCGCTGGCCGGCCACCCCGCCGTGCTCACCGCCACCATCGACGAGTTCTTCGCCAACACGCCGCCGGAAACGGCCGACGGGAAACCACTGGTCCGGGCCCTCGAGGGCGCGGAGGAGGACGCGGCGGAATTGGAGTCGGGCGCCATCGAGGCCACCCGCCGTCAGGTGGCGGCGCTGAGCGAGGTGATGGGTGCCGGCCAGCCCCGGGCCCGGGCGGCCGACCGGGCCGTTCTGATCGGCGAGACCGAGTCGCTGGTCGGTGAGAACCGGTCCAGCAAAAAGCCGGCGGGAACGGCCTACGTGAAGGCCGCCCGGGACCTCGTGGCAGACGTGACCGGGAGCGTGCAGGGACCGGACGGGCAGCGGGTCACGCTCACCGCCCGCCGCGCTCAGATCCCGATCTCCCTCCTCAACGCGAACCCGGAACCGCTGCAGGTGCGGGTGCGGCTGGAGAGCGACCAGCTGCGCTTCCCCGGCGGCGCCGAGCGCCTGCTGACGCTGCCTCCGCAGAACACCACTGAGCGGTTCGCCGTGGAGACCCGCGCCTCGGGCGCCTTCCCGCTCGTGATCAGCGTCACTTCGCCCGACGGGTCGCTTGAGGTCAACCGCTCCGAACTCGTCATCCGCTCCACGGTGGTGAGCGGCGTGGGGGCGCTGCTGACCGCCGGGGCCGGGGTGTTCCTGCTGGTGTGGTGGGGCAACGACCTCCGCCGTTCCCGTCGCCGGCCCCGAGCGGGCCTGCGCCGGGCCGAAGCGCCCGTCCCTCCCGCGCCCGAACCGGAAGCGCCGGTGGCCGAGGTCCAGCCACCCGAGTGAGCG
>CAZCVW010000368.1:0-3392 GCA_964502185.1 uncultured Burkholderiales bacterium | reverse complement strand
CCGGCCGCTGGGAGGCCGGCGACGTGGTCACCGCCGCCAGCCGCACCACGGGCGCCACCTCGCCGGGGCGGGCTGAGAACATCCGGATCCGGAGCTGGATGGCGTCGGCGGCGGGCACCTGGTCGGACAGGATCAGGGTGTCGACGGCCACCGTGCCGTCACCGTCCCGCTGGCCTTTCACCGAGTGGCGCTGGATGGTGGACGGGTCCGCCGCCCACACCCCCAGGTTGTAGAACTTCGTCTCCCGGCCGCCTGTGCGGGCCCGGGCCAGGATCTCGATCCAGGTGCCGGGCGGCGTGTCGGCGTTCCAGGAGGCGACGGCCCGGGAGAAACCGTTCACGGCGGTCATGGGGCTGGTGGCCTCCCCGACCACGTAGGCGCCCCCGTTGTAGAAGTGGCGGCCGTCGTAGGCGCCGGGGACGTCGTCGCCGGGCTGGGCCGTCCCCGGCTCGAGGGTCAGGGCGCCCTCGGCGGTGCGGGTGGCGCCCGCCAGTTCCCAGTCGGAGAAGGCGTTGTCGCCAGCCCGCCAGCGCAGCAGCCCCGGCCGGTAGCCGTCGTCGGCCCGGGCGGGCGACGTGGCCGGCGGCAGCGAGAGGGCTCCGAGGGCGAGGACGGCGATGGCCAGGGTGCTAGTGAGTGTGCCAGTGGGGCGCATGCATCGGAGTCTCCCCGTTCGAGAGGCCCGACTCAAGGATCCCGGGCCCCCGGGGTACGTAATGGGCCTTCGTTCTCGACCTCTGACGCGCGGCGCCGCCCGTCAGCAGCTGACGGGCGGCGCTTGGAACTGCAGGACTGCTCGGTGCTACGGGGTCTCGCCGGAGTGCTCCTCACCCTTGGAGTGGTCGTCGGCGCCGGGGTGGTCGTCGGAATTGGCGGAACCCTTGTCGGCGGCGGGGGCGGCCTTGTCCTCGCCGGTGACATTGGCCCCGTCGCTGGCGGTGCCGGCCGTGTCGATACCGCCGTCGTTGGGGGTGTCGACCGCGGCCGAGTCGGCCGGGTCGTCGGCCGGTGCGCCCTGGTCGTCGCCGGACTGGTCGTTGTCCCGGCCAGACTGGCCCTTGCCCTCCGATTGGCCGTGGACGGCGTCCTTCTTGCCGTTGTTGGAGGCGTCAGCGGGCTTCTTTGACTCGCCGCCGGACTGGTCGTCGGCTTCGGCTTCGTCGTCGGCGCCGGGCGTGTCCTTGGAGTTGATCGGCATGCCGCAGCGGCTGGCCTTGGCCGCGGCGAGGGCCACTTCACCCTTGGCCCGCTCCTGCTTCAGGTACTGGCCCCGGTTCTTGGCGTAGGTGTCGTCGGCGGCTTTGACGCAATCGCCGGTGGTGACCCGTTTGACGCTCTTGTCGGCTCGCGGGAGTTCGACGCCGGCGTGCTTGGCCGCGCTGGCCACGGTGTTCTGGATCGGGTCGGGGAGATGGCCCGTGGTGGCGCCAGCCGCACCGGCGGACAGCGTCACGAAGGTCAGGGCGGCAAGGGACTTGCCGACGAGAAGCTTGGACAGCACGTTGGACCTCCTGGGGGTGACGTCCGGGGGAGCCGCGAGTTCGGACTGAACGGCGGCCGCGATGGCGCTGACGGGCCCGGCCTCGACGGCGCTCGACGAAGCGCTCGGAACCGTGGCGGCGGCCTGGAGCAGGCCGGCGGCGCGCCGGTAGCCGGGCGGGGCGTCGTCCGGGTCGACCCCGCCCGTCAGCAGACGGTCGGCGGTCCCCGGGTCGAGAGAGTGGTGGTGTCGGGCCATAGTCATCCTCGTCATCTCCGGCGGGCCCGCCGGCGTTACAGGGAGTCCCCCAGCTTTTTGGCGAGCCGCTGGAGGGCCCGGTGTTGCAGCACCCGAACCGTGCCGGGGCGGCGTCCGACCAGCCGGGCGACCTCGTCGACGCTCAAGCCGGCCACGACCCGCAGCAGCACGATCTCGGCCTGGTCGGCGGGCAGGAGCTCGGCGATGCGGCGGGCGGCCTCGTTCCCCTCCACCGAGGCGAGGACGTCGTCTTCCACGAGCCCGGCGCCGGGCAGGGCCGTCAGGACCTCGTCGCCGGTCAGGTCGACCGGCCGGCGGCGAGCGGCGCGGCGGTGGTCGGCCAGCCGCCGGCGGGCGACGGTGAAGACCAGGGCGCAGAATTCGTCCTCACTGCCGGAGAAGCGGCCCAGTCCCCGGGCGATCTCCAGCCACGCCTGGGAGGCGATGTCCTCGGCGTCCTGGGGCGCCTGGGCCCGGAGGAAGCGGAGCAGCCGGGGCTGGAGGGAGCGGTAGAGCACGGCGATGGCCCATTCCGCGCCCGCTTGGGCGGCGGCGAGGACGTCGTCGAAGCTCTCGCCGATCCGTTCGACCTTGGAATCCCGGCTCACGGACGGAGCATCGGCACGGAACTCGACCGGCTTGACTCCCGTCCCGGCGGGTACGCCGGAGGCACACCCGCTCACACGCCGGTCACCTGCCAGCGGGTGCCGGCGAACCGCCACACGACGGCGGTCAGGCGGGCACCCATGAGCACCCCGATGGCCCCCCACAGGGCCAGCAGGGAGAGGTCGAGGGCGTCCACCAGCAGGGCGACGGGGGCGAAGACGGCCAGGGCGGTCATCATCGAAGCGGCCAGGAACCGCAGGTCGCCCGCCCCGATGAGCACCCCGTCGAGCACGAAGACGACGGCGTTGACGGGTTGGAGGGCGGCCACCACCCACAGCACCCGTTCGGTCTCGGCCGCCACCCGAGCGTCGTCCGTGAACAGCGGACCGAGGATGGGCCGGAGCGCCACGACCACCACGGCGAAGACCGCCCCGGCCAGCACGCCGAGTTCGATCATGCGCCGGGAGACGGCCCGGGCTTCGGCGGCGGCGCCGGCGCCGAGGAGGCGCCCGACCATGGCCTGGGCGGCGATGGCCAGGGCGTCGAGCCCGTAGGCGAGGAAGCTCCACAGCTGGAAGGCGACCTGGTGGGCGGCCAGCTGGGTGGTGCCGAGGCGGGCGGCGACGGCGGTGGCCACGGCCAGGGCAAAAAGCAGCGACCCCGTCCGCACGAACAGGTCGCGCCCCACGGTGGCCAGGGCCCGCAGCGCCCGCCCGTCGGGCCGCCACGAGATCCCTGGTTCGGCCCCTACGTGGTGGGCGATCCTCCGGAGGAAGACGGCCGCCGCCCCGTACTGGGCGGCGACCGTCGTCCAGGCCGAGGCGGCCAGCCCGAACCCCAGCCCGAAGATGAAGAGGACCTCAAGGACGAGGTTGGCGAGGTTGGCCGCCAGCGCGATCCGCAGCGGCCCCACCGTGTCCTGCAGTCCCCGCAGGTACCCGACGCCGACCAGGGCGATGAGGATGGCGGGGGCGCCGAGGGCGGCGATGCGCAGGTAGAGGACGGCGTTGGGCCGCACCGCCTCGGAGGCCCCCATGACGCCGACGGC
>CAZCVW010000367.1:0-3398 GCA_964502185.1 uncultured Burkholderiales bacterium | reverse complement strand
CGGGACTTGAACCCGCGACCTCCGCCTTGACAGGGCGGCGTGCACTCCACACTGCACTACAGGACCATGCACCCCCAACGGGATTCGAACCCGTGCTACCGCCTTGAAAGGGCGGCGTCCTGGGCCGCTAGACGATGGGGGCCCGAACTCCGTTAAGAGGTTTCCAACTCTAGCAGTGCCTCCGACAGCGCAATCCAAGAACCTGTCCAGGATCGGTCACGGAACGGGCTCCGATGGGGTTTCGTGACCGATCCTGTCGTCGTAGGCCCAGAACTTGGGGAGCTTCGCGGCGGTCAGGACCACGGCCATCACGAAGAACATGGCGCCGCGGCCAGGAACACCAGGAAGCTGGCGGCGTCGATGGCGTAGACGGCCTCGAGCCCGGGGCCGGCCAGCAGCACCTCGGCGAAGGCCGGTCCGGCGATCATGTCGACGGGTGTGGATCAGTGCCCCGAGGGCGGCGGCGGCAGTGAGTTCCTCGGGGTCGACCAGGCGGCGCCGGTCGGCGGCGGCGGCCAAGGCCCCGCCCAGGAAGGCCAGGGAGAGCAGCGCCACCATCTCGACGACGCCGAGCAGGCCGACGGCCAGGGACGAGCCGGTCAGCTCAAAGACCTGGTACGGCACGGCCACGTACGTGACCATCGGGCCGAAGAACGAGATGCCGTGCCCGGCGGTGTGGAGCCGGAAGTCGCGGTGGCGCCGGAGCGGCGTCAGGTCGGGGGCGAAGGCGCGCCAGCCCGCCGGCAGGCCCTCGCTTTTGGGCAAGGCCTCCGGCGGGGCCGGAGCGAGACGTTCGTCGGGCTCAGGCACGGCGGGGCGGGCTAGGCAGCCCCGGCCGAAAACGTCGAGCGGATTAGACGACGTTGAACGTCACGATGCCCGGAACCCCAACGTTGTCGAACTCGTCGTAGGCTGACACCGTGAGCGTGTGCTGACCTGGGTCGAGGGTCGCGAGCGTGCCTCCCGAGTTGCAGGCGAAGGGAGGGTCGTCATCAACGAAGCACTCAAAGCGGATGGCGTCACCGTCGGAGGCAAAAATGTAGGTCGGCGTCGGCGAGACGTTCTCCGCAGTGGTGGGCGAGGTGATCGTTGCATCCGGGCCGATGTCGTCGACGGTGAAACTGCGGGTCGCCGGGGTCGGGTCCACGTTGCCGGCGGCGTCTCTGGCCCGCACGTAGAAAGTGGCCGGACCGTCGGGGTGGGTGACGTCCGTTCCCGAGGTGCAGGCGCCGAAGTTGACCCCGTCGCTGGAGCACTCGAAGGTCGATCCGGCTTCCGAGGAGCTGAACTCGAAGTCGTTCAGCGGGCCCACGGTCGACCCCTCGGCCGGGCCGGCGGTGATCGTCGTGTCGGGCGGCGTGGTGTCCAGCACGGGAGGCTGGGTGGTGGTCGTCGTCGGGCCGGGGTCGGCCGGGAGGATCACGATGTTGGGGCGGGGCTTGCCGATCACGGCCACCGAGACGACCCGGGAGCTCGGCGGGTTGGCGCCCAGCGAGCCGTGGAAGTCGGTCTTGCCGAAGGCGAAGCTGCCGCCGTCCTCGGCCACCATCAGGTAGCCGTCGGCGCCGCCCACCATTCCGGAAACCGGCTTGTTGAGCTTGGTGGATCCCATGGAGCCGTGGAAGGGGGCGCTGAAGGCGAAGATGCCGCCGTCGCTGGCCACCAGCCAGTAGCCGGAGCCGTCCGGGTCGGGGGCCATGGAGATGACCGGTTGGTTGAGGGGCGTGTTGCCCATCGACCCCGCGAACTTGGCGTCGCCGAAGTTGAAGATGCCGCCGTCGCCGGCCACCATCCAGTAGCCGTTGCCGGACGGCGTGGCCACCGAATCGATCACCGGCGAGTTGAGTGCCGTCTGCGCCATGTCCCCCAGCGACTTGGCGGCGCCGATGGCGTGCGCGGCGCCCTTACTGGTGAAGAGCCAGTAGCCGTCCCCGGCCGGTGTGGCCGACAGGCTGACGTACCGCTCGCCCGTGGGCAGCTTGGGCCCGCTGTCGAGTTCGGCGGCGTCGCCGAAGAGCGTCACGGCGCCGCCCGCCCGGAGGACCCAGAAGCCATGCCCGGACGGCGTCGGCTCGATGTCGACGTGCACGTTGTTGTGCTCGGAGGGCTCACCCAGCTTG
Source organism: uncultured Burkholderiales bacterium (assembly GCA_964502185.1). GTDB lineage: Bacteria > Actinomycetota > Acidimicrobiia > IMCC26256 > BP-133 > CAZCVW01. Next base: position 1,278 of record CAZCVW010000367.1, on the reverse strand, counting down.
GCGGCGCCGCCAAAGTTGTAGACGTGACCGTCGGCGGTCAGCATCCAGTAGCCGGAGCTGGCGTGGGCGCCCTCGGCCCGGCGGGTCTGGAGCGCGACGCCCGTCAGCACGAGCAGCGGCAGAAACACGAGCGCCAACCGGCGCCGGAGGGCGGGGATGTTGAGGGAGCCGACGACGGAGGATGCGCGGTTCACCTTGTCCTCTTCGGCGCGAATGCCCCGGGAGCTGAAGCGCGCGAACCGGCCCAGCCGGACCAAAAAGGGCGATGAGACAGCGCGCGTGGGGCGCGAGCGGCACCTTGCCGAGCGGGCGGACCCGGTACCTTGGAGCACCGGTACTTTGGAGCAGACGCATCTCGGGCCGCTAGCTCAATGGCAGAGCATCGGGCTTTTAACCCGCAGGTTCAGGGTTCGACCCCCTGGCGGCCCACCGACCGACGACACCTCAGTCAGTCGTCCTCGCCGCGCTTCTTGTCCTTGCCCTTGCCGTGGTCCGCGTCGTCCTGCAGAGGAACGGGGGCCGGCGCGGTGGTCGTCGTGGTGGTCGGGATCAGCCCGAGTTGCTGTTCCACGCCGGCCAGGGCTTCGAGCACCCTCGTCGCCTCGTCGGTGTCGATGGTTCCCGCCGTCTTCAGTTCCTCCAGGGTCTGGCGGAGGCGGGCGGCTTCCGCTTCGGCGGTGGCCCGGTCCCCGGCGGCGGCCGCCGCCTTGATGGCTTCCACCCGAGGGGCAAGCAGGGCCGAGGCCGCGTCGGAGAGGCCGCCGTCCTCCTTACCGCAGCTTCCGAGCGCGCCAAGCGCGATGAGGAGGACCAGCAGCCTGGCCAACCCGCGTTTCATCGGACGACCTCGGTCAGGCGGGAGAGGGCTTCGTCGAGAGCGGGGATCCCGGACGACGGTGCGGCGGGGGTGCCGGCCGCCGGCGCCTCCGGGGTCGGGTTCGGTGTGGGCTCGCCGTCGCCCGACGTCGTGAGCCAGGCCACGCCGGCGACCATGGCCAGAGCGGCGACGACCAAGGCCGCGAGACGCCGGGGCCGTCGGGGCGAACCAGTGGGCGCCGGCGTGTTCCCGGCCGCGGTCGGGGGCAGAGCGGTCGGGGGCAGAGCGGTCGGGGGCAGCGCGGTCGGGGGCAGCGCGGTGAACAGTTCGGTGTGGGGATGGGCGGCCACCGTCGGGGCGGAGTCGCTGGTCACCGCGGCGGCGGCTCGCAGGGCGGCGGCCATCTCGGCGGCGGTGGCGAAGCGGTCCTCGGGGCGGCGGGCCATCGCCCGCTCCACGAC
>CAZCVW010000366.1:0-3402 GCA_964502185.1 uncultured Burkholderiales bacterium | reverse complement strand
GTCGGCGTTGGAGATGACGGCCATCGCCCGCACCAGTTCGCCGCCGTCCAGGCGCACGCCGACGCCCGGGACGATCGCCCCGACCGGCACGCCGGTGCGGACGACCGCCCCCGATTCGGTGGCCGCTTCGGCGAGCGCGACGGACACCCGCCCCAGCCCGCCTTCGACGTAGCCCCAGGCGCCGGGGCGGCCCTCCAGGGTGCCGAGCGAGTGGTGGGCGTGGACCCAGGCCGTGCCCGGTTCCCGGGGCCCGGCGAAGGTGCCGATGACGCCCTGGCCGTGCAGGGCGGTCCGGAGCCGCTCGTCGGTCACGTGCCGTTCGATGACATCGGCGATGGAGGCCTCGAAGAGCACGTCGATCGCTTTGGGGTCGCCGGCCAGGCGGGCCGCCACCTCGTCCCGGCTCGGTGCCGGGCCGATCCACGTGTCCCTCCCGGGCTGGCCGGGCGAGCGCAACGCTGTGCGGATGCGGCCGAAGAGGTCCTCGTAGGCGAGGTAGCCGTCGACGTCGCCGGGGGCGAAGTCGCAAAGAGCGGCGATGTTGCGCTCCCGGTCGTCCCACAGGGTGATCGACGTGCCGTCCTCGAACGGGCACCACAGATGCGGGTCGACGGGCTGGACCCGGTAGCCCCGGTCCCGCAGGCCCAGCTCCTCGATGACCAGCGGGTGGAGCAGCCCGACGAGGTAGGCGCAGGGGCTGACCAGGAAGCGCCGGTCCGGGAAGGGCCGCTCCAGGGTGGCGGCCCCGCCGACCTGGTCCCTGCGCTCGAGCACGAGGACGGACCGACCGGCCCGGGCCAGGTAGGCGGCGGCCGTGAGCCCGTTGTGGCCCGCTCCGACGATGACGACGTCCCAGTCCCGGGCGGCCAGCTCGGCGAAATCGACTCCGTTGGCGGCGACCCGGCCGTGCTCCCTCATCGGGCGCCGATGGTACGGCGTGAGTGGCAGCATGGGCGCGATGAACGCTGCGCTTTCGGAACTGGCGGACCGCTTCTGGGAAGCGACCCTGCAGGTCTACCCGACGATGGCGACCCTCCACGGGGACCATCGCTTCGATGACCGGATCGAGGATCTCTCGGCCGACGGCGAGGCCCGGCAGCGGGAGGTGTGGGCGGGCTTCGTGGCCGAGGCGGAGGCGATCGACGCCGGCGCCCTCGACGCGGGCGACCGGGTCACCCACGGCCTGCTGCAGAAGGGTCTCGGCGACGCCATCGCCGCCATCGACCTGCGCCTGGCCGAGCTGCGGGCCGACCAGATGACCGGCGCCCACTCAGAGCTGCTGATGGTGGCCCCCCAGATCGCCGCCCCGACGCCGGAGAGCGCCCGGGCGCTGGCCCGGCGCCACCGCCAGATCGGCACGTTCCTCGACCAGGCCGCCGATCGCCTCCGGGCGGGTCTCGCCGCCGGCCGGTCACCGGCCCGCATCAACGTGGAGCGCTCCGTCAACCAGGTCGAGAAATACCTCGCTTCGCCCATCGAGAGCGACCCCTTCGTCACCCTGGCCGGCCCCGCCCAGACAACGGGCGCAGCCTGGGACGAGGAGCCGGCCTGGCGGGACGAGCTGGCCACGATCTGCCGGGAGGTCATCCGGCCGGCCTTCGAGCGCTACCGGGCGGTCCTGGCCGACGAGCTGCTGCCCGCCGCCCGGCCCGAGGACCGGGTCGGGTTGTCGTGGTTGCCCGACGGCGCCGAGCTCTACGGGTTCTTCGTCCGCCGCCACACCACCGTCGACGACCTCGGCCCCGAGGCGATCCACCAGATCGGCCTCGACGAGATCGACCGCCTGGCCGCGGAGTACGCCGAGGTCGGCGGACGGCTGTTCGGCATCACGGAGCCGGCCGAGATCTTCGACCGGCTCCGCACCGACGAGTCGCTGCGCTACACGACGGGCGACGAGATCATGGGCGACGCCCGCCGCTACCTGGCGGCGGCCGGCGCGGCGATGGAGAAGTGGTTCGGCCGGCTCCCGCAGTCGCCGTGCGAGATCGCCGAGGTGCCGGCCCAAGTGGCCGACGACGTCCCTGCCGCCTACTACTTCCCGCCGGCCGAGGACGGCTCCCGGCCCGGCACCTATTTCGTGAACACCGGGCACCCCGAGGCCAAGAACCGTTATGAGACCGCCTCCGTCGCCTTCCACGAGGCGATTCCCGGTCATCACCTCCAGCTGGCCATCGCCACCGAGCTGCCCGAGCTGCCGAAGTTCCAGCGGCTCTCGTTCGGCAACACCGCCTACGTGGAGGGTTGGGGTCTCTACGCCGAGCGCCTGGCCGACGAGATGGGCCTCTACGCCGACGATCTCGAGCGGATCGGAATGCTGGCCGCCGACTCGTGGCGTTCCTGCCGGCTCGTGGTCGACACGGGCCTCCACGCCCTGGGCTGGAGCCGTCGGCAGGCGATCGACTTCATGGTGGCCAACGCCCCCGTCGGCGTGGCCGAGATCGAGGTGGAGGTCGACCGGTACATCGGGATGCCCGGCCAGGCGCTGGCCTACAAGGTCGGGCAGCGGGAGATCCTCCGGCTCCGGGCCGACGCCCGCAGTCGCCTGGCCGACCGCTTCGACATCCGAACCTTCCACGACGTCGTGCTCGGGCAGGCCGCCGTCAGCCTCCCCGTCCTCCGGCGCCTCGTCGATGACTGGGTCAGCCGCGTTCCGAAATGAAAGGATGCCCGCCATGACGACCACGGGCACGGTTCTCGGGGGGAACGGCTGATGCAGGCACCGCCGGTTTTCGACTCGGCCGAGTTCCGGTCCGTCATGGGCCTGTTCGCCACCGGCGTCACGGTGGTGACGGGCATGGGTCCGGACGGGGTGCCCACCGGCCTGGCCGCCAACTCCTTCACCTCGGTCTCCCTCGACCCGCCGCTGGTGCTGGTGTGCATGGCCACCACGTCGTCGACCTGGCCGTCCATCCAGGCGTCCGGGGCGTACGCCGTGAACTTCCTGGCCGAGGACCACGAGGACCTGTGCCGCCGCTTCGGCGCCCGGGGCGTGGACCGCTTCGAAGGCACGGCCTGGACGCCCGGGCCGACCGGCTCGCCCGTCCTCGACGACGCCATCGCCTGGGCCGACTGTGAGATCGACGCCGAGCACCCCGCCGGTGACCACACGGTCGTCGTCGGCCGGGTCGTCGCCCTCGGCCGCAAGGAGGAAGGCCGCCCGCTGCTCTTCTGGCAGGGCAGCTACGGCCGCCTGGGTGCCTGACTGCCGGCCTGCCCCCTAACCGGCCATGGAGGCGGCCCTCGTTCTGGTGGCCCGGTTGACCCTGGCGGCCGCCTTTGCCGTTTCCGCCGCCGCCAAGTTCCGGGCTCCCGCCGCCTTCCGGCGGTCCCTGGCCGCCTTCGGTGTCCCGGCGCCGAACGCCGTCGCCCACATCTCCGCCTTCATCCCCTCCGACCCCGGCA
>CAZCVW010000365.1:0-3414 GCA_964502185.1 uncultured Burkholderiales bacterium | reverse complement strand
TCGCCGGCGCGGCCGCCGCCACCCGGGTGGCCGGCGAACTGGCCGCCCTCCTGACCCTCGACCCGGAGGAGCAGCGGGCCACCCCGCTGGAAGTGCTGCGCTCGGCCGTGGCCGAACCGACCGCCGTGCTCCGGGCGGCCGGTGTCCCGGACGTGGTCCGGGACGAGTTCGCCGAGCGCTCCTGGCCCGACGACCGCTACGGGCTCGTGCCCCGGACCATGCGGGACCTCGACGAAGATCTCGCCGCCGTCCACTTCGCCTGGGGCCTGGCCAAGGCCGGCGTGCTGCGAGCCCGGATCATTTAGCATGCGCCCAGTGCCGCCGGACCCCGTCTCCACAAATCCTGTTTCGCCGGGCGACCTCCTCCGCTGGGCGGAATCGCTGGCCGGCGTGGCCCGGACCGGGCTCGGGTTCACGGAGAGCCTCTACGAGCGGGAACGCTTCGAAGAGATCCTCAAGATCGCGGCCGACATTCGCTACGCGGCGATCCAGGAGGTCGAGGCCGAGGCCCAGGTGGAGGAGTGGCTGGCCAGCGTCGGGAAGGGCGTCCCCGGCTACGTCACTCCGAAGACGGCGGTCGGGGCGGTGGTCGGCAACGACGCCGGCGAGATGTTGCTCGTCCAGCGGGCCGGCTCCGGCTTCTGGCTGTACCCGACAGGGTGGGCCGACATCGGCTACTCGCCGTCCGAGGTGGCCGTCAAGGAGGTCTACGAGGAGACCGGCATCGAAGCCGAACCCGTCTCGCTCATCGGCGTGTTCGACGGGATGCGCCTCGGCTTTCACCAGGTGCCGCTCTACTCCCTGCTCTTCTACTGCCGCATGACCGGCGGCGAACTGAAGGCCCACCCCCTGGAGACGATGGACGTCGGCTTCTTCGCCCGCGACGCCATGCCCGAACCGCTGGCCGGCGCCGGTCGCTGGTTCGACCTCGCCTTCGCCGCCATCGACGGCCACGCCGGCGCCTGCGTCTTCGACCCGCCCCGCAACCCCACCTGGCGGGCCGCCGACGACGAACCGGAGTGGCAGTAACCGAAATGTGACAGCAGTAGCGTCAGGCGCGCAGCTGGTCGAAGAGCAGTCCGATGATGGAGACGGCGCCCCGCGTCCGCTCCCAGGCGTCGGCGATGGGTTCGTGGTCGACCATCCCGGACGCATCCGGCGCCAGCCCCAGCACCTCAGCCGCCGCCGTGGCCAGCACCGCCGGCTCCAGGTCGGGCCCGTGGCTGACGTAACACTCGAGCCCTTCCCACAGCCCGTCCAACGACCGCGGCTCCGAGCCCAGCGGTAGCTGCGCCGCCTCCGCGCCGCCGTTCAGCTGGTCGACGACCGTGTCCCACAGCTCGTCGGTGGCCACCCCGGCCGGTTGGCGGTAACCGGCCACCGGATGGAGGCGCCACTCCAGCTCCGCCGAGCCGGACTCGGTGAACCAGGTCTGCGACCCGTTCACGTACGAGTCCACCGGCACACCCAACTGCGCATCGAGCGCGACGATCAGGTCGGGTCGTATGGTCCAGACGGCGGTGGCGACTCGGCTCACGAGCCCGGGAGATTACCCTGGCGCCCCTATGCGCTGGGTCGCCGCCGGTCTCCTCGCCGCCCTCCTCGCCGCCGGTTGCACCGACGACAGCGACGTCCGGCCCACCGCCGCCTCCGGCGCGGTCACCTCCACCAGCACCACGACGACGGCTCCGCCTCCGCCCACCACGACCACCACCGCTCCCACCGCGACGACCACCAGGGGGACCACCAGGGGGACCACCAGGGGGACCACCACGGGGACCGCGGCCCCGGCACCCGCCTCCCCCACTGCCCGCCCGGCCACCCCTGGCGCCCCCTGCGACGTGCCCGCCGGCTACCCCGAACCCTGGGTCTCCCGGCCGTCCTATACCGGGCGTATCGACATCAACCCGAACCTCGGGGATCTCACCGGGACGATCTCCGTGCGGTTCACGCCGGACGCGGCCACCGACCGGCTGGTGTTCCGGCTGTGGCCCAACGCGCCGCGCCTCGGGCGGGCCGGAGGGCGGCTTGACGTCACCGGCGCGTTCCTGGCCGGCCAGCCCGTCACGGGCAGCTCGGAGCCGGGTGGTGCCGCGCCCGGGAAGCCGGGGACGATCTTCATCATCCCCGGCACCTTCGCGGCCGGGGCGCCGGTGGATGCCCGCCTCGACTTCCGCCTCGTCATCCCCGGGGCCATCAACGACCGGGTCGCCCGTTCCGGCTCCACCGTCCGGCTCGGGTCCATCCTCCCGGTGCTGTCCTGGGTGCGGGGCGCCGGCTGGCAGACGAGCCCGGCCGTCGACGCCTTCGCCGAGGCGGCGGTGAGCGAGGCGGCCGACTACGACGTCACCGTCGGGATGCCGGCCGGGTTCAGCGCCCTGGCCACCGGCGAAGAGGTCGAGCCGGGGCGGTTCGTGGCCAAGGCGGTGCGGGACTGGGCGGGCACCGTCGGGCGCCTGCGGCTCGGGGAGGCGGCGGCCCTCGGCGGCCGCACGAAGGTCGTGGTCGGCGTGCCCGAGGGGTCCGCCGGCGACCCAGGGGTCCTCGCCGGGCGGGTGGTCTCGGCCGTCGACCAGCTCTCCGCCCGCTTCGGCGACTACCCCTACCCGCGGCTGACCATGGGGGTGTCCGGCGGGCTGTCCGGGGGCGTGGAGTTCCCCATGCACATCTTCCTGGGCGTGGGCGTGGCCAACATCCACCTCGTTCACGAGGTGGCCCACCAGTGGTTCTACGGCGTGGCCGGGAACGACCAGTACCAGGACCCGTGGCTCGACGAAGCGCTGGCCACCTACGCTGAAGGCCGGGTGGCCGGCCGCCTGCCCGGCCAGCGCTCCCGGGCGGTGCCCCGCTCGCACCTCGGCGACACCATGGGCTACTGGGACCGGCAGTCCGGGCGGACGTACTACCTCGCCGTCTACATCGGTGGGCTCCAGGCCCTCGGGGCCCTGGCCGACGCCGCCGGCGGGTACGACGCGCTCGACTGCGGCCTCCGGCGCTACCACCGCGACCGGGCCTTCACGGTGTCCCGTCCGGTCGATCTCTTCGCCGCCTTCCAGAATCAGACCGGGATCGATCCCCGTCCCGCGCTGGCCCCCTTCGGGATCTCCTGAGGTCCGTGTGGCCCGTGCATCCGGACAACCCCCGTAGTTAGCGTCCGCCTTCGTTTCCGGCCACCTACGGGCCCCGGCCCGTTCAAGGCCGAGCCCTACCGTCACGAGCAACCGTAAGAGAATGCTTGACTTGTGATTTAGGGTCGCCGTAGCGGCCAAGGAGGCGAACGCGTGACGTTGTGGCTCGTGTTTCTACTGCTGTCGGGAGTCTTCACCCTGGGCTGGGGCCTGGGGTCGGCCCTGGGTTACCAGGCCGGCCGCCGGGAGGCTGAGGAGCTGGCCGAACTGCAGGCCGAGCTCGTCC
>CAZCVW010000364.1:0-3467 GCA_964502185.1 uncultured Burkholderiales bacterium | reverse complement strand
CGAGCGCCATCGTCAACGCCGCGGCGGCGGCCCGGACGGCGGCCGCCGAGGTGACAACCACGCTGAACTGGGGGCGGGAGGCGCCGATCAGCTCCCGGCCGGCGACGAGCAGCACCCCGCCGGCGAGCAGGCCCAGGGCGGCCAGGACCAGGGTCTGGCCCACCGCCACCGCCACCAGGGTCCGGCGGGTGGCGCCCATGGCCTTGACGATCCCGTATTCGCGTCGCCGCTCGGCCACGGCGGTGTAGGCCGTCAAGGCGATGACGAGGGTGCCGGCGGCGAAGGCGACGGCGACCATGAGACCGAGCGGCCCGCCGAAGACGCCCGTCGCCCACTTCTGGGTGTTGGCGCCCACCTGGTCCTTGGTGAGGACGTTGAGTCCCTGCGCGGAAAGGCGTTGGAGGGCCACCCCGGGGTCGCGGGCGCCGGCGAGGACATAGCTGGTCGTGGTCGGCGCCCCCAGCAGCCGGTCGGCGGTGTCGTGGGTGACGAACACGTAGCCGACCATGAAGGCGGACGAGTCCCGGGACAGCCCGACGACCCGGAACGGCTGGCCCATCACGGTCATCTGGTCTCCCACCCGCAGGCCGTGGCGGCGGGCCAGGACGCCGTCCACGACGACCTCGCCGGCGGCCCGGGCGGTGCGGCCCTCGCCCATCGCCCACGGGCCACCTGGCTCGCCCGGGACGCTGCCCACGAGGTAGGAGGCGACCTTCTTGCCGTGCAGTTCGAGGATGACGTAGGTGGTGCGCACCGGCGCCGCCCAACCGACGCCGGGTGTGCGGGCGACGGTGTCGACGGTGTCGACGGGCAGAAGGCTCACCCCGGCGGTCAGGTCCCGCACGCCGGGCTGGAGAACGTAGAGGTCGGCACCGGCCCGGTCGGCGTACAGGCGGCTCTGGACCCGCACGCCCATCCACATGCCGTCGAGGAGCAGGATGAGCATGACGGCCAGGCCGACGCCGGCGACGCCGGCGGCCAGCCGGCGCCGGTCGGCCAGCAGGTTGCGGCGGGCGAGGGGCACCCGACCGGTCATCTCAGGTCCCGAGATCCCAGGTTGCCGTCACCGGCTCGGGCAGACCGGCGAGGGTGAGCGTGGCCGTCCCCGTGGCGGACCCAGCCGCCCGGAAGCGCAACTCGCCCTCCCGGTGGTGCCCGCCGGGTCCGTCACCGGACCATCCGGCCACCGGCCAGGTCACACCCCCCACGACCAGGCGGGACTCGCGGGCCACATCCACGTCGAGGGCCACCGAGTGCGTGTCGAAGGAGATCTTGAACGCCGCTCCGGTCGCATCGAGCTGGCGGGGCTGGAGCTCGACGGTCACCGCTCCCGCCTCGACGGTGCGGGTCGGCAACGTGGGCGTCGAGACACTGTCGTTGGTCGTGGCCGGCCCGGCGTCTCGCCCGCCGAGCCAGGCGGCCACGCCGCCCACCACCACCACCACGGCGACGCCCAGGCCCGCCAGACCCAGCCAGAGCCGGATGCGGCGGCGGGGAAGCGAAACTACGCGTGTGCCCATTGCTGTCCTCCGTGGTGTGTCACCGGCAACGGCGTGCGGCGCACCCGCCGGGCGGCGACCGCCACCCCCAGCGCGTTCACGCCGATCCCCGTCACCATGAACGGGATCCGGTAGTCGAGCAGGAAAGTCGCCGCCCCGGTGGCGCCGATGAACGGGACCAGGTCGGTCAGGTGGTGAGCGCAACAGGCGACCATCCCCACGACCGACGCCCCGCTGCCGGTCCCGGAGGCGAGAGCGGCGGCGTGCCGGAGACGGTGGCGGCGGCGCAGCTCGGCCGCCAGGGCCACCTGCAGCCCGAAGCCGCCGATGATCAGGGCGAGGAAGTACCAGTCCCGGCCGGCCTGGTCGGCCAGGTGACCCAGGGAGCCGGAGGCTCCGGCCACGACCACGACGTAGAAGAGGGCCAGCCCGCCGGCGGCGAGCAACCCGATCCCTCGGCTCCGGCTGGCCAGCGTCGGGACTCGACGGCGGCGGGGATACAGGCCCATCGGACGCTCCGTTCCTCGGTTCAGTGGCATCGTCGGGCGGCGACGGCCTCGCCGGCATCCGGAGGGGCCACGGAATCCCCCTGCGGCTCACCACGGATCGGCGCCGGAGTCCCGACGGGGCGGGGCGGTACCGTGTCTCCCCATGCGAGGAACGTCCACGCGGTGGTGTGCCCGCCCGCCGGCCGGGAGGAGGCTCGGTGGCTGAGCGGGTACGAGTGGCGCTATGCGACGACCACGCCGTGGTCCGCAGCGGCCTGGCCCGGATCCTGGCCGACGAGGCCGACCTCGAGGTGGTGGGACAGACCGGGACAGCCGAGGCGGCCGTCCGCCTGGCCGGCGCCGAGCACCCCGACGTGTTCGTGATGGACCTCGGGCTCCCCGACGCCAGCGGGATCGACGCCACCCGGCGTGTCCGGGAGGCCAGTCCGGACACCCGCGTGCTCGTCCTCACCGTCCACGACGACGTCGCCTATCTCCGCAAGGCCTTCGACGCCGGAGCGGCCGGGTACCTGGTCAAGGAAGCGGCCGACGTGGAGCTGGTCGAGGCCGTCCGGGCCGTGGCCGCCGGCGGACGCTACGTCCATCCCATCTTGGGCGCCGCCCTCCTCGCTCCCGAGGCTGAGCATCCCCACCCGGGCGGGCCCGGCGGCGAGCTGAGCACCCGGGAGGTCGAGGTGCTGCGCCTCATCGCCCTCGGCCACACCCAGGCCGACATCGCCGAGCAGCTCTACATCTCCGCCCGCACCGTGGAGAGCCACCGGGCCCACATCCACCAGAAGCTGGGGCTGCGCACCCGGGCCGACCTCGTCCACTTCGCCCGCCAGGCCGGGCTCCTCGGAGACGACACCGGAACCTGATCCGGGTCGAACCGCAAGCGGGTTCCGTGTTGGAACCGGATGCAGGCGGACGTGGGTGGCGTCGATGATCCTCACATCGACGTTCTCCCTTGCCCCGTTTGCGACGGCACCCCCCGGGTGCTGGTCGCCATCCGGCACCCTGCCATGAGGCGTTTCACCCGCGAGCTGCTCGAACGCGAGTACCACTGCTGGGTGGCCACCATCGGTACCGGAGAGGCGCTGGACCAGGCGCTGGCCCGGACCCCGGCCGACCTGCTGGTCGTCGACGCCGCCGATTTCCCGGCTTGCTACCGCCGAGCCCTGAACGACTACCCCTCGAGCCGGGTCATCGTCATCGGCCCGGAGCCGGACCCCTCCTACCGGCACGCGGCCCTGGCCGCCGGCGCGGCGGGCTGGATCCCCCGGGAGCGGGTGGGCGAGGAACTGGGCCCGGCCATGCGCCAAGCTCTCGGATGCCGCCACGATCCCTGCCCGCCCGGGGAAGAGGGCCGGGGTTTCCCGCAGCCCGGATCCGCGTTTGCCCCGGATGCGGCCACCCGGCGCGCCGGTGGACGATGGCCATGGCGAGCCCACCGCGACGCACCCGCGGCGCCGACGCCGGC
>CAZCVW010000363.1:0-3532 GCA_964502185.1 uncultured Burkholderiales bacterium | reverse complement strand
GCGGGGAAGGGCAGGTCGAGCTCGGAGCGGTCCACGGGGGCGGCGCCGGAGAGCACGGAGGCGAGCGCCGACTTCTCCGGCACCAGGCCGGGGAGCCCCACCGGGGCGACCAGGTCGGGCTTGGCCCCGCCGTGGAGCGACGGGCCCGACGAGCTGGCGGCGGCGACGCCGGAGCCGGTGTGGGCGCCGACGGTCACCACTTCGGGCAGGCCGGCCACGCCGAGGACGGACTGGGGCGCGGGCCCGAGGTCGCCGGCCGGGGCGACCACGGTCAGGCCCGCGGCCGACAGCTCGCCGAGCACCTCCCGGAGCCGGTTCCATTGTTCGGACAGGTTCCGGAGGCCGCCGTCGGTCCCGTCGGAGAGGGCGGACCAGCGGCCGCTGGCCAGGCCGGCGCCGGCCGGGTCGAGGACCTCGGCGGGCGGGAAGGCGAGAGCCACGCCGTCGAGTTCGGCGGCGTGGTCGCGGGCGAACTCGAGCGCCCCGAGGAGCTTGTCCCGGTGCACGTGCTCGCCCTCGTAAACGTTGATCGAGGTGACCTTGGCTTCGGGGGCCACCTGGAAGAGCACCGAGGCGGCGTAGGTCCCGAGGCCGACGGTGTCGGCGTCGCCGTGGAGAGCGAGCCGCTCCCCGTAGGCCTCGCCGAACGATTCGGCGTCGAGACCGGACGACAGGACCAGCATCCGCACGGCGCCCGGTACCTTGAAGCGGGCCGGGTCCTCGAGCTTTTCGACCACGTCGACGGCCCCGCCGAGGAGTTCGTCGAGGGGCAGGCCGAGGGAACCGAGCGGGGCGGCGCCCTCGCCGCCGCCGGCCGGAGGGTTGCCGGGCTGCCCGCCGGCCGGCATCCTGGTCACGCCGGCCAGCAACGCCACGGTGGACAGCACCAGCCAACGCCTCGTCCGGTTTCGCCGATCCATATCCGACTCCTCTCGGCCGCGCCGCTCGAACCGAGCGTCGAGACGGGAGTCTAGGTAAGCGCGGCCTTACGCGAGTGGATGTGCAGATCAGGCCAGTCCGACGGTGTTGAGCTTGCCGTCCGTGCTCTTCACCCGGACCGGCGAACCGAGCACCTCGACCGCCGGATCGGTCAGGTGGGCGAGGGTGTCGGGGTCGGTCGTGTTGGCCACGAACCGCGGGTCGGGCCCGTCGCCCGCTCCGTGGAGGCGTCCGACGACGATGCCGAGCGCCGGGGTGCCGTCGCGGTCGTAGGTGACGGTGAAGGTCTCCAGCGTCCCGTCCCCGTTGGCCTCGGCCACCACGGCCGGGTGCGGCTCGGCGTCGAGGCGGGCCTGGCGGGCGGCTCCGTCGGTCACCGCGTAGCCTTGGCGGTGCGGTGTGCGGGCCAGGACCATGGCGTGGTGCTTGGTCGCGAAACCGCCCTGGCCGTAGAGGAGGCCCGTCTCGCCGTCGCCCGCCCGCAGCGCCCGGACCATGGCGGCGGTGGCGTGGAGCATGTAGGCGTTGGCCGGCCCGCCGAAGAAGGTGAGGCCGCCGGTGACGCTCGTCCGCCGGCCCGGGGCCAGGCCCAGGTGGGTGGCCGCCATCCGCACCACGCACGGGAAGCAGCTGTACAGCTCGAGCAGGTCGATGTCGCCGATGTCGTACCCGGCCACGGCGAGCGCGTCGTCGAGGACGGCCGCCCCGGCCGGCGTGCGCTCGTAGGTCGTCCGGGAGAGGACGTCGTGGTGCTCGGCCGCCCCCGCCCCGCCGTAGGGGTGGACGAGCCGGTCGGCGTCGAGGCCGAGGCGGGCGGCCACCTCGGTGGAGGTGAGCAGCACGGCGGCCGCCTGATCCACGGCGATCAGGGCGTTCATGAGCTTGGGGTATGGATACGACACCATCCGGTTGGCCGGACCGGGGGTACGGATCTCGGCTGGCGTCTTCTGGTCCCGGAACCAGGCGCAGGGGTTCCCGGCCGCCACCGCCGACATGTCGGCCCACACCTGCGCCGCCCAGTCGAGCCCTTCGCCGGCCGACTGGCCGAGGGCGGCCCGGCTCGGATGTTCGTAGAGGGGGTAGACCTCGGGCGGCAGGCGGAGGCCGTGCGCCCAGGCCAGAGGAGTCCCGAAGCTGGCCGGATCGGGCCGTAGGGCGCCGGGCGGAGGGGGCGTCCACGGCGGCATCTGGCCCTGCCGGCGGAAGCCGAGAAGGGTGCGGAAGGCGTCGCCCCCGACGACCAGGGTCGCCTGGCTCTCCCCGGCCGCGATCCGGGCGGCGGCCCGGTCGAGGAGACGGGTCGGTTGCTCTCCGCCGACGGGACTCTCCGTGCGCTGAGCGGGCCGGATCTCCAGCCGCTCGGCCAGCCGGGCGGGGAGGTCGTCGTAGAGCCAGCTCATCACGTTGACCACGTCGAGATGGTCGACGAGGTCGAGCAGCGCCCGTCCCTCTCCGGCCGCGCCCGACTCCGAGGCGGCGGCCGTGGCGGCATCGGCCAGGAGGTCGAGGGGCTCGCCGGTGGTGCCGTCGGCGGGGCGCTGCACCCGCTCGCCCACGCCCGCGAGAACGGGTGTCGCCTGCCGGTGCCAGATCAGTCGCTCGTCCACGCCCCTAGATTTGCAGACCGAGCGCCGAGTTCGGCCGGGCCGAAGTTCGGGCTCTTCCGCGGCCCGGGTCGAAGGAGGTGCGAGGAATGGCCGATCTCGCCGAAGCCAGGGGCTTCTCCGACAAGGAGTTGCTCACGCTCGCCCACGCTCTGTATCTCCCGCGGCTGATCGAGGAGAAGATGCTGCGCCTGCTGCGCCAGGGCCGGCTGTCGAAGTGGTTCTCGGGGGTGGGCCAGGAGGCGATCGCCGTCGGGCTCACCTCAGCCTTGAGGGACGACGATTTCGTCTTGCCGCTGCACCGCAACCTCGGCGTGTTCACCACCCGGGGCTTCGACCTCGACCGGCTGCTCCGCCAGCTCTTCGGCAAGGCCGACGGCTACACCTCCGGCCGGGACCGCACCTTCCACTTCGGCTCGCTGGAGCACCACGTCGTCGGCATGATCAGCCACCTCGGCGCCATGCTGCCGGTGGCCGACGGCCTCGCCCTCGCCGCCCGCCTGCGGGGCGAGGACCGGGTCGTGGCCGTGTTCTCCGGCGACGGCGGCACCAGCGAAGGCGACTTCCACGAGGCGCTCAACCTGGCGGCCGTGTGGCAGCTGCCCGTGCTGTTCGTGGTGGAGAACAACGGCTGGGGCCTGTCCACCCCGACCCGGGAGCAGTACGCCTGCGCCGACCTGGCCGACCGGGCCGGCGGCTACGGCATGCCCGGCGTGGTCGTTGACGGGAACGACGTGCTGGCCGTTCTGTCCGCCGTGCGGGGGGCGGCCGAGCGGGCCCGGAGCGGCGGCGGCCCGACTCTGCTCGAGTTCAAGACCTACCGGATGCGGGGCCACGAGGAAGCGTCGGGGACGGACTACGTGCCGCCCGGCGATTTGGCCGAGTGGGCGACGCGGGACCCGCTGCTGCGCCTGGAGGCGGTGCTCGACGCCCGGGGACTCCTGCCGGCCGCCGAGCGGGAGGCGGCCAAGGCGGCGCTGGCCGCCGAC
>CAZCVW010000362.1:0-3540 GCA_964502185.1 uncultured Burkholderiales bacterium | reverse complement strand
CCACGACGCCGCCGTCACCGCCCGCCGCGCCGCCCGGGAGGCGCTGGCCGTCGTCCAGGCGGCCCTGACCGAGGCCCGGCTCGTGGAGCGGGGGCTGTCGGAGCGCCTGTCGGAACGCCGGGCCCGCCTGGACTCCGAGCTCGCCCGGCGCAGCGAACTGGCCGGCCGCGAGGACGAGGCCCGCCACCTCGGGCGGCTGGCCGAGCTGCTCGGCGAGTTCCGCAACAGCCTCGTGGGCCAGGTCGGGCCGGCGCTCTCCGCCCAGACGACCGCCCTGTTCCGCGAGCTGACCGACGGCCGCTTCGAACGTCTCGACGTCGACGCCGACACCTTCGAACTCCGACTCGGTGCCGCCGGCGCCGGCCATCCGCTCGACCGGCATTCGGGGTCCGAGACCGACCTCGCCAACTTGTCATTGCGGGTGGCGGTGGGGGAGCAGGTGAACCTCCTCTCCGGCGGCCAGGTCGGCCTGCTCGTCCTCGACGAGGTCCTCGGGTCGCTCGACCCGGAGCACCGCGACCGGCTCCTGTCGGCCATCAGCCGCCTCGGCGCCCGGTTCCGCCAGGTGCTCGTCGTCACCCATGCGACCGAGGTCAAGGAGCAGTTGCCCGCGGCCATCGAGGTCGTCCCGCTGACCCGCGGCCGGTCGTCGGCCCGCCTCCCGGGCGCCCACCGGCACCTCGCCGTGGCCGGGTAAAACGCCCTCCGCGACCAGCCGGGCACGGGCCAACATCAAACCGTCACCGGAGGGACCGCGAAGCGTCGCCTGAGCAACTTTTTTTTCATCTCGCTGACCAGCAACGTTACGGAAAGGCGCAGGTGGGGAATGTCTTTACCCGCCGTGACCGGACTTGACACCACCTAGCCCGATCGGGCGTACTTAGCGGCGTCCCGATACGTGTACGCCAAGGTCGTGGGCTTCCGAGAGTCCGCTGGGTTCGCGGAAGAGGCGTGGTTCGGGGTGGAGTCCAGGAGACCCAGTAGAGAACGCTGGAATAACCCATCCGCGCCGGAGCGGGTCGGGCTAAACAGTGGCCCCAACGGTCTCCTGGACTCCCGTATTTTCGGAGCCCTTTCCCCAATTTCGCTTTCTCCCTTCGACGCGCGCCTCGCCGTGTCGGGCGGCATATACTTCCGCACCTTTCCCCCGACGGGACCCCGGATGGCCGAAGAAGAAATCGAAGACGAAGCAGAAGACGAACCCTCCGAGCCGGACCTCGAAGGCGACGAGTTCGCGCCCGACGACGAAGAGGACCTTCTCGTCGGCGATGCCGACGACGAGGTGCTCGTCGCGGTCGTCGGCGACGGCGCCGAGGTCGAGGTCGAAGACACCGACGACGACGAGGAGGATCTCGAAGAGGAACTGCACCCGGACGACGTCGAGGAGCCTCTCGACGTGCTACTCCTGGAGCGAACCTCCAGCGGGCGCCTCGACGAGGACGAGTACGAGGATGAGGACGACGCCGACACCGACGAGCGGGCCGAGCCCGGGTCCCGGATCCCCCCGAAGCGCCCGGGGGAGTTCGTCTGCCGCTCCTGTTTCCTCGTCAAGCACCCGAGCCAGCTCGCCGACGCCGAGCGGGTCCTCTGCTCCGACTGCGTCTGATCACCGGCTGACGCGGCCCCGGCGAATCGGGGCCGCCGCGCTGTCCGGCGCGCTCCTCGCCGCCGCCTTCCCGCCCTTGGATCTCGGGCCGCTGGCGCTCGTCGCCCTCGTCCCGTTGCTCTGGGCCTGGCGGGGGGCGAGCGTCGGGCAGGGCGCGGCCTGCGGCGGGCTGGCCGGGCTGGTGTTCTTCGGCTTCATCGTCTCGTGGACGTGGTTCTTCGGGGCGGTCGCCTGGCTGCCCTTCACCCTCTTCCTCGCCGGCTGGTGGGTCCTGTTGGGGATGGCGGTCGCCGCCCTCGGCGCCCGGGGCGTCGCCTCCGGCCCCGTCATCGCCGCCTTGTGGATTCTCGTGGAGGCGGCCCGGGCCCGGGTGCCCTTCGGCGGATTCTCCTGGGGCGAGGTGGGCTACGCCTTCCACGACCTGCCCGTGGCCCGGTCCGTCTCCGCCTGGGGCGGCGTGCTGCTCGTCTCGTTCGCCGCCGTGATGTTCAACGCCCTGATCCTGGACGCTCTCCTCGCCGGCCAGCGGACCGGGGGAGTGGCCCGGGGGCTGCGCCCGGTGGCCGGCTGTGCCGCCATCCTCGTCGCCGCCCTGGCCGCCCATCTCCTCCAGCCCGACCTGCGACCTGTCGGCCGCCTCGACGTGGCCCTCATCCAGGGCAACGACAAGAACCGGGACTTCACCCTCGAGGAGCGCCAGAGCCGTTACCTCGTCCGGAACGAATTGCGCCTGGCGGCCGGGATCGAAGGGTCGGTCGACCTGGTGGTCTTCCCCGAATCGGGCCTCGACGCCGACCCCCGCCTCGACCCCTTCCTCGACGCCGAACTCACCGCCGTCGCCGCCCGCCTCGATGCGGCGGTGATGGCCGGCGGCAACGTGGACGCCCCCGGCGACCGCTTCTACAACACGACGTTCCTCTACACGGCGGAGGGGCGCCGGCCCGAGATGTACCGCAAGCGCCACCTCGTGCCCTTCGGGGAGTTCGTGCCCTGGCGCTCGGCGCTGTCGTTCATCGAGGCCCTCGACGCCATCCCCACCGATTACGAGCCCGGGCGCGACGGCGACACCCTGTTCCCCGTGGCCGGCCGGCAGGTCGGGTCACTCATCTGCTTCGAGTCGGCCTTCGGGCCGCTCACCCGCGGCTACGCCCGGCAGGGCGCCGAGGCCATCGTGGTGTCGACCAACAACCGCTCCTTCGAACGCTCGGCCAACTCGGCGCAGCACATGGCCATGAGCCAGTTCCGGGCCGCGGAGACGGGACGCCCGATCATTCAGGCCGGGCTCTCCGGCCGTTCCGGGATCATCGACGCCTCGGGCCGGATGCTGGCCGAGACGCCCCTCTTCGAGCCGACCGTGCTGCGGGGCTCGGTGACCACCACGACGGGCCGCACGCCCTACGTGGCCGTAGGGGAGTGGCCACCGGCCCTCGCCGGGATCCTCGTCGTCTTCGTCGTCTTCTTCGCCGGGGGGGCCGGTCGGAAGCGCCGGCCGGAGTCGTTCTAGACTGGGCCGCCGTGAGCACGAACGGCGCGAACGGGACGAATGTTGGCGGCGCCAGCCCCAACGGCACGAACGGCAAACCGCCGGTCGACCGGGCCCTGGAGCTCTTCCTCTACGGCCCGGTGGGTTTCACCCTCATGGCCGCCCAGGCCATGCCCAAGCTGGTCGGCGAACTCGTCAGCCGCGGCTGCACGCAGATCGGCGGAGCCGAAGCCAAGGTGCGTCAGGCCCGCATGATCGGCCAGGTGGCCGTGAACTACGGCCCGAAGCTCGTGCGCCGCGAGGTCGACAACCGCATCGCGGAGGCCATGCGCAAGGCCAGCGACCTCGCCTCGCATTTGCCCGGCGTCGGCAGCGAGGCGCCCGGAACATCCGCAGCTGCTCGGCCGGCCGCCGAGCCGGTCGCCGCGGAGTCCGAGGTGGCGCCGCCGTC
>CAZCVW010000361.1:0-3542 GCA_964502185.1 uncultured Burkholderiales bacterium | reverse complement strand
CGGTGTCGACGCTGTTCATGTGGATGCCGTCGGCCTGATACTCGGCCGCGCTCGTCCGCGTCATCATGTTGAGCGCCGCCTTGGCCATATTCGTGTGCGGGTGCTTCGTCGTCTTGAAGCGGCGGTAGAACTGGCCCTCGACGGCGGAGACGTTGACGACGTGCTTTTCCCGCTCGGGGGTTCTCAACATCAGCGGTTTGAGCCGGGCGTTCAGCACGAACGGAGCCACCGCGTTCACCAGTTGGGTCTCCAGCAGCTCGACCGACGACACCTCGGCCAGGGTGAGGCGCCACGAGTTCCGGTCCCGGAGGTCGACCTGTTGCCGGTCCTGGTCGAGGCGGCCCTCGGGGAAGAGATGGCGCTGCGGCTCGGCGTCGTCGGCCAGGAGTGGCGCCTGGGACAGCTCGGCGGCGTGGGTCAGGCCTGCGGTGATGGCTGTCGGCGCGGGTGTGGGCGCCGACGCCGCCGCGATGGAGTCAGGGACGAGTGCGGCGGGGCCCTCGGGCAGCATGTGGTAGCCCCGTAGGCCCTCGTACTCGCCCAGCAGCTCCCGCACCGGCTCGGGCATCTGGCCGAGCGAGGCCGTCTCCAGCTCCATCATGTGCCGGTAGAAGTCCGGGGGACGGCGCACCGTCTGGCAGGCGTTGTTGATGATGAAGTCGAGCCGGGGCCGCGTCTCGTCGAGATGGCGGCAGAACGCCTCGACGCTCGGGGTGTGCCGGAGGTCGAGGCCGAAGATCTTGAGGCGATCGCCCCAGTCGCAGAAGTCGGGCTCCCGGGCGTAGCGCAGGGCCGAGTCCCGGGGAAACCGGGTCGTCACGATGAGCTCCGCGCCGGCCCGGAGCAGCTTGATGCCGGCCTGGTAGCCGATCTTCACCCGCCCGCCGGTGAGGAGGGCGACCCGGCCCCGGAGGTCGGCCGTCTCGCTGCGCTTGGCGTAGTTGAGCTCGGCGCAGGGCGGGCACAGCTGGTCGTAGAAGTGGTGGACCCGGGAGAACTTCTCCTTGCAGACGTAGCAGTGCTGCGGCTCCCACAGGTCACGGAACTCGCCGTCCCCGTCGACCTCCTGCTGGACGAACCCCTCCGGGGCGAAGACGTTGGGGGTCGTGAAGACCGACTGCGCCCGCAGCCGGCGGATCCCGGTCCCGGCCAACACCTCCTCGTCGCGCTGGATCTTCTGGGTCCGTTCCCGCCGGCGGCGGGCCCGGTGCTGCTGCCGGCGCTCTTCGGGGTCCGGGCACGCCACGTCGGCCACGGCCTTGAGCAGGCGGACGCGCTCGTCCTCGGACAGCGTCTCCAGCACGAACGGGTCGCGGGCCACGGCCTCCAGCAGTTCGGTGGCGGCCCGTACGCGTTCGGGCATGTCCTCGGCGTCGGTCACGCTCTTAAGGATGCCAGGGACGGCCCGGCGGTCCCTCAAACGCCCACTACCGCTAACCGGAACCGCCTCGACCTGTCATAGTGGTTCCGGGTCCGCCCGCCAAAAGATCCGGTGGTGTAGCGGCTCAAGATGCTCAACCCGGGGCGCAATCGGGCCGATGGAGATGAGCAGCCCGAATTCTTTGGAGGTCTTTCACCGTGCCCACTCGCGCCCACCGCCTGTCCGCCCTCGCCGCCCACCCGAACACGAGCGCGGACGTGGCCGGCCGGATCCGTTCGTCCGTGCGCCGCCACGAGCGCCGCCAGAGCCTCCACGCGCTCGCCTCGCACCCGAACACCACCCCCGCGGTCAAGAGCCGCATCCGCAAGGCCCTCAGCCACGAGGCCGCCTCCCGCGTCGCCCGGGCCGAAGGCTCCACGCCGGCGAACTAGCAGCCCTTTTCCGAACTGGCGTTCGGCGAAGGACACGCGGCGTGCTCTCGGGGCCTAACGTCGGGCCGATGCTGATCGACGACACCGAGAATCTCCGTCAGTTGCTGGCCGATCTGGCCGGCATCGACGCCTACGCCCTCGACACCGAGTTCCATCGTGAGGGCTTCTACTACCCGCGCCTCGCGGTGCTGCAGCTGGCCAGCCGGGACCGGGTGGCGGTCGTCGACGCCACGGAAGTCGACGCCACCCTGCTGCGACCGCTGCTCGAGGGGCCGGGAGTGGTCGTCGCCCACGCTGTCGAGCAGGACCTCGAGGTCCTGGACCGGGCCTGCGGGGCCATTCCCACCGGGGTCTTCGACACGCAGATCGCGGCCGGCTTCCTCGGCCACCCCTCGTCGTCCCTGACTTACCTCGTGAGCGAGTTCCTCGGCCGCAAGCTGACCAAGGGCGCGAGGATGACCGACTGGTTCCGCCGGCCGCTGACCGACGACCAGATCACCTACGCCGAAGCGGACGTGGCCCACCTCCTGGAGCTGCGCGACGTGATCGAGTCCCGCCTGATCGAGGCTGGGCGCCTGGCCTGGGCCACCGACGAGTGCGAGCGCCGCCGGACCCTGCGGACCCCCGACATCGACACCGTCTGGTGGCGCCTCAAGGGATCCCGCCAGCTCTTCGGGGCCGCCCGGGGCGTGGCCCAGGAGGTGGCCGCCTGGCGGGAACGGACGGCGATGGCTCTCGACCGCCCGATCCGGGGCATCCTGCCCGACGAGACCATCGTCGCCCTGGCCGACCGCCCGCCCCGCTCGATGAGCGGCTTTCCCAAGTCCCGCCTGTTCGACCCTCGCCGCCTGTCCCCGGCCATGACCGACGAGTTGATGGCGGCCATCGCCCGGGGCACGCAACTTCCCTCGGAACGGCTCCGGCTCCCGCCCAACGAGGGCCTGCCCTCGCAGCTCCAGCCGCTGGCCGGGCTGATCGCCGCCTGGGTGTCCCAGCAGTCACGCGATCTGGCGATCGACGCGGCCCTGCTGGCGACCCGGTCGGACATCGAGGCCTTCCTGCGGGGCAACCCCCGGGCCGGGCTCAACCAGGGCTGGCGGGCCGAATTGGTGGGCGCCACCGTCGAACGCATCGTCGCCGGACGGACCGCCGTCGCTTACGACGGCCGCGGCAGCCTCATGCTGATCGACCGGGAAAAAAGTTCTTGACCCGACCGGGCTTCGCTCAGACCGGGCCGGCGAAGCCGGAGTCGGGGGCGAGGTCGTAGGCAATCGGCGCGTTGTCGTCGCCGGGGTTCGTGTCGTAGACCGTCTCCACCCGGTAGCCGACCGCGGCGGGGCTGCCGATGCAAGACGCCGGGACCGTAGCGGTGTACTGCCCGGCCTCGAAGGTGCCGGTCCCGGTGCACAGCACCGGCGCGGACTCGGCCTCGGTGACCGGGTAGACCTCGACATACAGGGCGCCCTCCGAGACCCCGTACTCCACGTCGTAGTCCTCGGCGCCGTCGCCGTTCGTGTCGAGCATGAAGTCGGCGAACGTGTCCCCGCTCGACCAGTTGGGGTCGGCCAGCGGGTCGACGGTGTCGGCCGCCGAGTAGCGGAAGACGTGGTTGCCGCCGCCCGACTCGCCGCTGGCGCCGACCACGTCGCCGCGGGGGGCGGCGACCGGCTGGTCGTCGTCGTCGAGCGTGTCGCCCGTCGGATCGGTGATGGAGTTCGCCGCAGTGGCGC
>CAZCVW010000360.1:0-3549 GCA_964502185.1 uncultured Burkholderiales bacterium | reverse complement strand
CGGTCAGATTCGAGGAGGCGGCGCAGCTGGTGGCGGGCCGCCGGCGTGGCGAGCCCCCGCCGGTCGAAGCTGGCGAGGCGGCGGGCGGCGGGTGGAACCTCGCCCGCCGGGAGATCCTTCAAAGCCTCGCCGGCCGCGTCCAGGAGGGGCCCGAGAAGTAGGTCGGGAACGGGCAGGGGGGCGGGGGGATGCGTCAGAACCACCGTGGCTGTGCCTGCCGGGGACACCCTCCGTACACTGAGACCTCCGGTCGGCGCAGGTCCGCCGGCCAGCTTTGGCGTCGAGGGTGACAGCAAGGCCAGCTCTGGAGGGGTTGCATGCAGGCACGATACGACGAGCTCACTCTGGAGACACAAGGTGACGGCGACATCCTGGACCTCACGTCCTACGCCCAGAAGGCGATCGCCAACCACGGTCTTCGTGATGGGCTCTGCACCGTGTTCGTGGCCCACTCCACCTGCGGCATGACCACCATCGAGTACGAACCAGGGTGCAACACCGACATCAACAATGTGCTGGAGCGCCTCGCCCCCCAGGACAACCGGTGGGAGCACAACGAGCGCAACGCCGACACCAACGGCCACAGCCACGCCCGCGCCGCCCTGGTCGGGCCCTCGGTGACGGTTCCGTTCAGCAACGCCGAGCTCCAGGTGGGGACCTGGCAGAAAGTGGTGCTGATCGACTTCGACGACCGTCCCCGGAGCCGGAAGGTCATCATCCAGCTCCTCGGCGCCTAGCGACGGGTCCTAGTCCGGGACTTCGACCTCTTCGACGGCGGCGCCGCTGGCTGCGCACCAGCGGCAGGTGACGCGCTCGACCCTTGCTTCGAGGACTTCTTCCTCTTCGATCTGCAGCTCGCCGGCGACGGTGTAGTGGTGGAAGGCCCGCGTGCGGCGGGTGGCGACCACGTCGAAGCGGGTCAGGTTCCCGCAGGCCGTACAGCGGTAGCGGGCGGCCACCGTCAGATGTGGGCGGCGACGTTGGTGGCGATGGTGCGCACCTCGGCGGGCGGGAACGGGTGGCGGAGGCTCCCGAACTCGAACAACACCAGCACCCGGCCCCGGCGCACGAACACGAAGTCGGCCACGAACGGAATCTCCTTCTCGCCCTCGGGCGGATCAGCCTCGACATCCTCGGCGGGTAGTCGTACCTTGAACCGGAATCCTGTCGTCTGATCTCCGTAGGTGCCCGCATCGAGGACGCTGATCACGCCCCGGACGTCCTCCGACAGCTTCGGGTTGCGGGCCAGCCGGGTGTTGATGAGGCCTTCGAAGCAGGACCGGGCCGGGGCGGACCCGAGGACGCCCATGACCTTCTCGGCCGAGCCGGGCTGGTCCAAGACGGCGGCGGTGGTCGACACCGTGCCGGTGTCGACCCGGACGAACTCGGGGGAGCCGGCCTTGGCCCGCACCGCCGCGGTGAGGGTTCCGGCGTCCGAACCGAGGCAGCGCTCGAACGGCCCCTCGGACGAGCCACCGGGCGGAGCGGGGCGGCTCTGCGTGAACCCCTGGGGAAGGTCGGCGGCGGCCAGCACGGCCCGCTGGGCGACGGCCGCTTCCGCCTCGGCGTTGACCGGAGCGGTCGTCGTCGTGGTGCTCGACGGGGCCCGCATGATCGTTGTGGTCGTGGACGCGCCCGCTCCCGGGCCGCCCGCCGGCGCCGTCGTGGTGGTCGTCGAGGCGTCTTGGGGAACGGACGGCTCCCCCGGCCGCGGCTCGGCCAGGGCCACGGTTTCGACTCCGCCGTCGGTGGCACGATCGGCCCGTTCGGAAGGTCCGGTGCCCCAGGTGGCCACCGTCGCAGCCACGCCGAGGCACAGAACGCCCACGAGACGATCGGGAATCATCCAGCGGAGGGTAACCCCGGGCGCACGCAGCGCTGTGTCTTTCGCTGTTGGCACAGGTGTCTTTCGTTCTTGTCACACCCTCTCGGTACCGTCCGGCATGTGACATCCGCCTGCGGAAATCGAGGTGCCATGGCCGTCCTCACCGCCGTTCCCCCAGCCGACCTGGAGACCCCGCTGTCCGAGGTCACCTTCGTCGTCGTCGACCTGGAGACGACGGGTACGGTCGCCGGCCAGAGCCGGATCATCGAGGTGGGCGCGGCCAAGTTCCGGGGCGGCCAATGCCTCGGCACGTTCCAGACCTTGATCAACCCGGAGTGCGGCGTCCCGCCCTTCATCGTCGTCTTGACGGGGATCACCGAGGCGATGGTCGTGCCCGCCCCCACCATCGACGAGGTGCTGCCGTCGCTGCTCGAGTTCATCGGCGACGGCGTGCTGGTGGGGCACAACCTCCGCTTCGACACCTCCTTCCTCGACGCCGCCCTCGTGGACAGCGGGCGTCCGGCCCTGGCCCAGCACCGGGTCGACACCCTGGCGGTGGCCCGCCGGTTGGTGTCCGACGAGGTGCCCAACCACCGGCTGTCCACGCTGGCCCAGCTCTTCCGGGCCACCATCCCGCCCACCCACCGGGCCCTTGACGACGTGCTGGCCACCGCGGAGGTGTTCCACGGGCTCCTGGAGCGGCTCGGCAGCCTCGGCGTCACCGACCTCGACGACCTGCTCGCGCTGCCCTCTACAACCCCGGCCCTGGCCAAGCTGCCGCTGCTGGCCGGGCTGCCCCGGAGCCCGGGCGTCTATCTCCTGCGGGACTCGGGCGGACGGGTGATCTACGTCGGGACCGCCGCCAACCTGCGGGCCGGCGTCCGCTCCCATCTGCCGGCCGGCCGCCGGCGCAAGCTGGGCCCGCTGATGCACGAGACGGCGGCCGTCGACCACCTGGCCTGCCAATGCGTTGAAGAGGCGGCCGTCCACGAGCTTCGGCTCATCGCCGCCCACCAGCCGCGCTACAACCGCCGCCGGCGCCGGCGGGCTCCGCTGCGTCGAACCGCCTAGCAACCGGTCAGGCCAACGCCTCGATCTCGGCGGCCAGGGCGGCGTCCTTGCCGGTGATGCCGCCCTCGCTGTGGGTGGAGAGACCGACGCGCACCCGGTTGTACCGGATGTCGAGGTCGGGGTGGTGGTTGGCCGCCTCGGCCCGCTCGGCGAGACGGTTCACGAAGGCGACCGACTCGATGAAGTTGGCGAAGCGGTACTCCTTGGCGATCTCATCGTCGGTGCGATCCCACCCGGGGAGGTCGGCGAGGGCGGAGCGGATATCGTCGTCAGCGAGCAGGCTCATGAGCCAGCACCGTAGTGCTCCGGGCCGCTCCTACACTCCGGCCCGGCGCCCGCTGGCCCGACCCCGTCGGCTAGCTCCGGCTTCGCCCCCCGGTGGCGGCGGCGGGTGGCGTACTCGAGCACCAGGTGGGCGAGCCCGGCCGACAGACCGGCCCACAGCGGCAGGAGCACGAGCAGGACGGCGAACCGGCCGAAGCCGGTGGAGGCAAAGGCGTCGATGGCATCGTTGAGGTCGAGGAGCCCGATGGCTTTCAAGGGAACGGCGGCCGCCACGAACCCGATGGGCAACGCCAGCACCCAGACCAGCGCCCGCACCGGAGCGGGCAGGAGCGTGCCAGGGCGGCGGCCAGAGGAGCGGCCGCGGCCCG